>JBJEGL010000249.1:0-1803 GCA_051875035.1 Candidatus Gastranaerophilaceae bacterium
CAAGAACAATCCAGTTACAGGATGAAATAGATATTGATAAAACCGAAGCAAAATTAGAACATGGCGTCTTAAAAATCATTGCACCAAAAATGAACAAAGAAAAAGAGCAAACTAAAAAGTTAATTGTAAAATAAAATAGTTTAATAATTGGGCATAATGAATAGCATCGTTATGCCCTTTTAAGATTTTTACTCTCCATAAATGTAGTATGATAGGTATAGTCTGTTGGTTGGCTTTGACTAATTTTGTCAAAATTTTAATTTTTAGTAAAATGTCCTGTTTACGTAACCAAACATTAAGTATTTAAAAGAAAATTAAAACATAATATAAAATAATTTTATATTTTAAATATTTAAAATATTTGCAAAATGCATAAAAAATAAAAATATTGCCCAGGTGGCTAATAGCCAAAAGTATAAATTTTATTTATAACAATAAAGGAAGCAAGAAAAAGGCAAAATTTTGGAAGAAGAAATAATAAATTAACACAGAGAGAACAAGAATTTTTGTACAGTGCGGCATTGGGAATGAAAAATCGTGAAATAGCAAAAGAATATGTAGCAAGTGAGTATACGGTAAAAAAGACGTTAGAAAATATATTTTATAAAATCAGGACGAAAGGCAGAAATAATACCGTTGCAATTACCATATTAAATAATTTAATTACGTTGGAAAACTTTATAGTTTAATTATTTCAAAAAACGTTTTGCTTTTGTAATAAACTGACTTCTCTTTGTAACAAGAATTAAATTGTAAAGCAAACAGTACCATTAAATAAAAAAGAAAAACTATACGTTATATACTTCTTTTCCAAATCTGTTTATTAATATCAGACTCTTTGTTTATGATATAAATATTTTAGAATAGTTTATATGGAAAAATATACCGTTGTTTGATATAGTTGAAAGTACCCTATACCCCTTTGTTGCTAAATTTAATGAATATCTTTCCAACTACATTTTAGTATTTTTACTGTTGGGAGTCGGTATTTGGTGTACAATCAAAACTCATTTTGTTCAAATAAGGTGCTTTAAAGAAGGTATACAAAATGTTTTTGGCAAAATGAATATTTTTGACAAAACATCAGATAAAAGAATGACTTCATTTCAAGCTTTATCAACTGCAGTTGCGGCACAAGTCGGTACAGGTAATATAATCGGGGCATCAGGAGCTATTTTAATAGGCGGTCCCGGTGCAATCTTTTGGATGTGGGTCATTGCTTTTTTCGGTATGGCAACTATTTATGCGGAAGCTACACTTGCAATCAAAACAAGAACAATTGATGAAAATAACAATATACAAGGTGGTCCCGTTTATTACATAAGAGAAGCTTTCAAAGGCAAATTCGGACAGTTTTTAGCGGTTTTTTTTGCAATTGCGATCATTCTTGCCCTCGGTTTTATGGGTTCAATGGTTCAATCAAATTCCATAGCTTGCTGCATTCAAACAGCATTTGGCATTCAACCTTGGATCATCGGTGTAATTTTAGTTATTGTTTGTGCCGTTATTTTTATCGGTGGAATAAACAGACTTGCAAGCGTTGTAGAAAAAATTGTTCCGATAATGGCAGGCTTATTCATTATTGGTGGGCTAATTATTCTTTTCGCCAGAATAAAATATATTCCTGAAACATTTTATTTGATATTTAAGTATGCCTTCCAGCCTCAAGCTATACTCGGCGGCGGTTTCTGGTATGCCTTTAAACAGGCATTAAGTCAAGGAGCAAAAAGAGGTTTGTTTTCCAATGAAGCAGGTATGGGCTCAACTCCGCATGCACATGCTCTTGCAAATGTTAAAAATCCT
>JBJEGL010000250.1:0-6723 GCA_051875035.1 Candidatus Gastranaerophilaceae bacterium
GCGGACTCTTTTTATCTCAACATGAAAATTTTGGAAATTTCCATACAAAAGAAAACCGTAAACTATACTGCACATAATTTACGGCAATATCAAAAGTAGGTTTTATCTATTAATAATTCTTTATTATTAGTTCTTTATACTCCTTATTCTTTATATTTTTTCTGTTAATTCCGTTTTCTCTTGAAACTTCCTCTATCTTAAAATCTCTATATAACTCTCGAATTATATCTGAATCATCATAGGATAACAAAAATCTTCCTTTTATATTCTTTAGTTCTTCTGCAAGTCTTTTATGCTCAAAATCTTTTGTTGAACATACTTGATAACCTTCTCCTTTACTGTATGGCGGGTCAAGATAAAAAAACATATTTTCTTTGTCATACTCTTCTTTTAACTTAAATGCGGTCTTATGTTCTATCAAAACTTTATCAAGTCTTCCGGAAATTTCACTTATTCTCTCTATAATTCCACCCGCTGATTTTATTCCTCTGCTCTTTGACGTGCCAAATGTTTCACCTTTTGCCCCAAAAGAACGATTTATAATGTATAAAAACCTTGCTGCTTTTTGAATGCCGGTTATTCCTTCTTGTTTTATTTGCTACTCAAATTGCTCTCTGCTTGCAAGCTTATCCTCCGTTAGCTCAAATTCAAAGTTATTTAATGTACCATCTGAATTTATTCCATCCGCAACGAGAACTTTTAGACCTTTGGGAATTTTAACTGTTTTACCGGAGTTTATAACCTGTAAAACCCAGTTCGGTGCTTCCAATATACAGCCCCCGAGTTGACTCTTATTTATAAAATGTTTTTCGCCAATTTCTGGGAGATTATTAAGGTCTGTGTCTGCTTTTTTTCTGCCAAAAAAGAAAAATTATTGCCTATTCTGTTAATTACGTTATTGTTAAAATATTCTTTTATTTCTGCTAATGTAGTCATTTTTTCCTCTTTTATTTTGTGAATGAGGAAAAATAATAATCCTCATTCACACTAAACTAAGCTAAGAAAGCGGTGTTATTGCTGCTCCGCTTATCATTTCATAAAGAAAATCATTCATTTCATCTTTTGTGTATGTATCTGCAGCATTTACTTTTGCGGTTAAATCTGTTTTGGTTGCAACAACAGTTGTATCTATTTTAATTGTTTTTCCATCAAAAATTATGCCGCTGCCCTGCTGATAAACATTGTACAAGTCCTGTACTTTAAGATATTTTTTCTCGGTTGAATTGGTTACGGGAAATTCTAAATACTTATTTGTAAGATTTGATAAATTTGCAGAATTTAAAAGTTCTACAAACCGATCATCCATTTCTTGTAAAATTTCTTGTTTTAATTGGACAGCAGAAACACTTTCATTTTCAAGGTTTTTATCCTCAATGATTAAAAAAGGAAGAATTCTTGTTACACTTAAAAGAATGTGAATTTAGATTTAATCATAGAAAACAAGATTTATATAAAATTTTGTTAGAAGTTATTACTAAAAATTAAATTCTTCTGTGCAAGCCCCAAATTTAATTGTTACTAAAAATCGTAACATTAAAATTCTAATCATATCTAATATACCTCTATATGGTAACAAAAGAGAGAGAGGGTCTCCCCTGTAATGAATTATTATTATCTCATTTGAGCTATTTTTTGCACAAAAGTATCTACTACCCTCAAATGTTAATTGATTCAGCATAACAGTAATTCAATTTTTCACATTCGTATTACATTTGACGAACCTTTTTATTTTATTAGAGGTATATGTTCCAAATTAATTAAATTATTTAGTATAGCAATTGCAACAGCGTTGGTTCTACCTTTTGCTTGGATTTTATAAAATATGTTTTCTAACGTCTTTTTTACTGTATGTTCACTTACCACATATTCTTTTGCTATTTCACGATTTTTCAATCCTAATGCTGCACTGTACAAAAATTCTTTTTCTCTTTGCGTTAACTTTTTTATTTCTTCTTTCAAAACATTTCCTTTTTCTTAATTCCTTTCTTGTTATAAATAAAATTTATACTTTTGACCATTACCCACTTGGGCAATATTTTTATTTTTGTTCAATTTTTTTTATATAAAAAACTAATTAGCATACATTTCAAATGCATAATAAATATGGTAATATATAGAAATCAAATTTATTTATGTATATTATCATATTTATTATTTGTATCTCTGCTTTATATGTCACAGAATTGTGTTTATGTCCATTTCAAAAAATAATCGTTTTTTCTTAAATTAATACGGCTAAATTAAAATCTGCATATCCTGCAATTTCAATTCCCATTTTTGTATATAATTGAATTGCTGATTCATTTTCAGCCCAAGGGTCAAGTCTTATTACTTTAGAATTTCTCTTCCATAGCAGGTTTAATTGCAAATTGAAGCATTCGCTTTCCTTATCCTTTACCGGCGTTGGATGGTGGTGAACAAAAAGTATGTATCTCAAGAACTTCTTTATCTTTAGCTGCAAATTTATAATTAATATTTTTATATTCAGGTTCTTCTTCTTTATTTAAAATAATGATTCAGTAGCTTACAGTTTGAAATGGTTACATTTAGTTTTTCATAAATTAAAAGTTCTTTGTAAATCGTTTCAACTTTTAAAATATCTCCGTAATTAGCTTTTCTAATCATATTCTTTGCCTTTGATTCTAATAAAATAACATTAAAAAGCCCTGCACGAATATGATTTTGTTGCCTGCGAGTCTCGCAGGTGGGTGAGTGCCTAAACCAATCCGTTTCCTGCTGCTATGGCAGGTATACTGCATGATTTTGAGAGCTTTCTCTCCCGTTTAATCAAAATGTAGGAACAAAATAAATACCCGTACAAGGCATTATTATTATGACATAAATCAATAAAAAATCAATTCTACATATTAATACGATTTTTTTATTTTTTCTTTTATTTCATCAGAAACTCTAAAAGATTCTCTTATTTTTTGCAAAGATTTTTTATAAGTTTTTTCATCAAGAGAATTATTTTTCAAAAAACAAAGGCATTTTTTAGGATATTTTCCCATTATTGTTGCAACAGCCCAAGCAACTCCCATTCTTGAATAGTATTCTTCCGTATTCAAAGTATTTAAAACAGTAAATACTTTATCAATATATTCATCATTCAAATAATGACTTAGAAGCATTACAGATACAACTCTTGAGTCAAATTCTTTTGTTGAATTAAAATATTTACTAAGTTTATTGAATACATATTTTTGATTTTTTCTTGCAATAGTAAAACTTTGGCACAAAGCATCACAAACAGCCCAACCATCAACGTACGGTATAAACTTTTCAAAATAATCCGTCAATTTTTCAACATCATCTTTTGCATATCCTATGACAAATGCATGTAACATTTTCATTTCAAAACTATCTAACGGATTATTATCTAAAAAGACATTATATCTGCATTTAGCAATTTCTTTTGCAAACTTTCTGAGTTCAGGTATGGAAATCCCAAAAGATGTTCTTCTGATTTTTGAAAGACGATTTTTAATTTCAATGATATCCATAACATTATCTAATTTATTAATCGACATCAATCGGTTCACGCAGAATAGCTTTAATAGCTTCTTTTGCCGTATCGTTCAATTGAGGATTAATATATTGTGCATTTGCAATTTGTCTCAATATATCAATTGTTCTTTTAAAAACACGAACTACATCACCTTCGGAAGATTCCGTCATCGCAGTTAATTCTTCCCAGCTTAAACCGTTAACCCACATTTCAATAAGCGGTGAATAATATGAATTTAAAAACATCTCTGTATCTATATCATAGTCACGTTGAACTATTGCAATTTTTCTGCGGATATTTTTTATCTGATTTAAAGTTTTTCTGACTTCACTTGAAATCGGCTGAGACGGGAATACATCTCCCCTCAAATCCTCTGTTATCAAAGAACAAACTACTGCTGATAATTGAGCCGGAGTTAAGTTATCCAACACACCGCTTAACAAAATTTCCGAAATATAAAGCTCATTTTCCGAACGGATAGTTGAACATAAAATACCTTTTTCATTAGGAAAATCATTATCCAAATATCCCATACGAGAAAGAACATTTTTATGAGAAATAAATTTATTCCAATAAATATCTTTTTCATTGGCAATATTTTTTGAAAGTTTTGAAGCTTTCTTTTCATATCTGTCAAGCACTTCAATATCTTTCATGTGTTTTTTATAGTTTCTGCAAATATCACAATGATAAGACTTCATTTTTGTGAGAAAGCCCTTTGTTTTTTCAAGAAATTCCGCAACATCCGGTAAATCTTTTTGCCCTTTTTGTTTTGCCTGCTTTATTAGGGTTTTTGAAAGTTTTCTGTGTACAACATATGTTTCTCTTGTTTTGTTATATTCAAGCAAATCCTTATGTGTCAGATTATAAGGACAAACAAAGCCGCTTAATTTTTCAATAACCTTATCTGTTTCTTCCTTTTGTAATAAAAGCGGTTTCAATCTGTCTGTCGACGAATAATAACCAAAACTTTTCAAAATCAATTCTTTTGATTCCGAAATTGAAAATTTTTGTAATAAATTTAACACCATAGAATATTTTGGTGAAAATCTGCTTTCTAAAGGATTTGCTTCAGATAAAACAAGCTCTGCGACTTCATCCGGAGTTTGAAATGCTGTTCCAACAACAGTGACATAGCCGACTTTATCCATTCCTCTTCTGCCTGCACGACCTGACATTTGTAAAAATTCATTTGCCGTCAAAAGTCTGTGTCCATTGTCGGTTCTTTTACTTATAGATGAAATTACCGTAGAACGAGCAGGCATATTAATACCTGCGGCAAGTGTTTCTGTCGCAAAAACTACTTTGATTAATCCTTTTTGGAATAATTTTTCAACAAGAACCTTCCACCCCGGTAAAAGACCTGCATGATGAGATGCAACTCCGTGATAGATACAGTCTAAATGCTTATTACCGGCTAAGTACGGATTTTCACGTAAATATTCGGTTACAATTTCATGAATTTCCCGTGCTTCTTCTTTCGTTATCAAATCTATATCACAGCATTTTTCCATTTGCTCATCACACTTTTTACGGGAAAAAGTGAAATATATCGCAGGAAGCATATCTTTCTTGTGCAGTGCGGAAATAACATCTTTTGCCGTGTTTCTTTGATTTGAACGTTTTTTGAAGTTTTTATCACGTCTTTCAGGGCGAATTTTCTTATTTAACTGTCCGTCAGGAGTCAATAACGGCAAAACATCAAACGGTTTTGAAGAATCATAATAATAAAATTTTAAAGGAACAGGTCTAAAATCAGTATAAACACATTCCGTATCAGAATGAACCGTATTTATCCAGCCGCATAATTGCTCAGCATTTGCTACCGTTGCAGAAAGAGCAATAATTTGTATATCCGTAGGACAATATATTATACTCTCTTCCCACACCGTACCACGCTCTTCATCATTCATATAATGAACTTCATCAAGAACTGCATATTTTACACCCTTTAAATTTTTTGAAAGTTCACCAAGATTCGTTCCGTAAAGCATATTTCTGAATACTTCCGTTGTCATTACAACTATTTGTGCTTCACGATTAATTGAAGTATCTCCGGTTAATAGTCCGACTTTATCTTCACCATACTTTCTTCCGAAATCCGAAAATTTTTGGTTGGATAAAGCCTTCAACGGTGTTGTATAAATTAATTTTGTACCGTCTTGTAATGCCCTGTGAATAGCATGCTCAGCAATACATGTTTTTCCCGCACCTGTCGGTGCGGAAACTACAACGCTTTTACCTTCATCAATATATTTTACGGCTTCTTTTTGAAAATCATCTAATTCAAAGTTAAATTCGTACACTATATGCTTTCTTCTTCCATAATATCCATTAAACGATTTAAACGTTTCATCGTTTGTTTAAATTGTTCAATAGTTAAACTTTGTGCCCCGTCAGAAGATGCTCTGTCCGGATCGTGATGAACTTCCATCATAACTCCGTTTGCACCAACAACTAATCCTGCTTTCGCAAGCGATTCAACAAGATATCTTCTTCCTGTACCATGGCTCGGGTCAACAATTACAGGTAAATGCGAATATTTTTTAATAACAGGTATTGCAGCTATATCAAGAGTATTTCTTGTATAAGTACTGTCAAAACCTTTAACTCCGCGTTCGCAAAGAATTACCTTCGGATTTCCCGTACTTAAAACGTATTCTGCCGCAAGTAAAAATTCTCTTATTGTTGCTGCAGGACCGTTTTTTATCATAACCGGTTTTCCTGTTTGACCTGCTGCTTTTAATAGCTTGAAATTCTGCATATTTCTTGCACCAATTTGAATAATATCTGCATATTTACAAATTAATGGTAAATCAAGCGTATCCATAACTTCTGTTACAATAAGCATGCCCGTTTTTTCAGAAGCAATTTTCAAAAACTCAAGAGCCTTTTCTTCATAACCTTGAAAATCATAAGGTGAAGTTCTCGGCTTAAAAGCACCGCCTCTGAGAATATTACAACCGCATTCTTTTGCAGCTTCTGCAACTCTTAAAAGTCCGTCAAGATCTTTTTCAACACAGCAAGGACCAACCATCATTTGCGGCCTGTTTTTACCGCCTAATTTTACGCCATTATCAAACTCAATAACTGTATCATCAGGCTGTCCTTCTCTTGAAGCAAGTTTATAAGGTTCTGAGATTAATTTAACTTCTCTGACTCCTTCGTAAGAAGCAACCGCTTGCGGCTGAAATAACTTTCTATCACCTATTGCT
>JBJEGL010000251.1:0-1798 GCA_051875035.1 Candidatus Gastranaerophilaceae bacterium
CTTAATACCAAATCCGGTGTAAGACTTATTGAGCGGGTTTTAAAAAGTCCTTTTTGAACCGCCTCTTTAAATTCCGGCTGAACATTCTTATATGCGGCATAAAGACTTTCCCCTGCTATTTTTAATTTATCAACCCAGCCATAAGCAGGACTGTTTGTTTTTGGATGTCCGCAGCATATCGGAACATCATTATTTTTTTCATTAAAATTGCTTTCGATTTTTTTTAAATCGTCTATTGTCCAATATTTAGCATTTCCCTTTGAATCAGTATGAACACCTGTTTTAAATATTTCACACCATTTAGTATCTGTCATATTTCTTGCCCGTTTTTGCTGTTTACATTGCTATACTAACGGCTTGAAATCAACATTTCACATAAATAAAAATAGAAAATTTAAATATATGATAATTATATATTTTATTAAATTTGAATTTTAACTCTTAATAAGCCATTAATGAGAACGGAGTAAACGAACTCGAAACAGCAGTGAAAATTGCTGTATTTCTAAATGATGTAAATAAAAAGGAACTTTTATGCCAACAGAACTTATTGAGGTTTTTAAAATTCTTGGTGCAGGAGGTGTTGCCTTTGCCTGCTTTTATCTCTTTCATAAATCAACGACAACACAATTTAATCAAATAATTGAAAATCAAGCAGAGCAGACAAAACAAATGTTCAGCATTCTAACACAAATGATTGAACAAAATAATTTGCAACTTGGATATTTGCAGGAAATAAAAACTCTTGTTTCCGCAAATTTATGGTGTCCGTACATTAGAGAAACAGCAGGATATAAGGAGAATGAAAAATGACTAATCCGTTAATTGTGCAGTTAAAAATAAAAGAAACAGCTACCAATAAAAAAATTCAAGAAATCAAAATTAAAATTGCAAGATTGATGAATGAATTATCCGTTTATGTAGGCACTTATTACGGCGATTTTGAAGAAATTGATGCCGAAAAAATTAAACAAATCGGAGATGAACTTGTTGCTGCAAAAAATGAAGTTACAGATTTGACCCAAAAACTTAAAAATATTCAAAAGGAATTGAACTAATGGCAAAAAGTCCTGAAATACTTATTCTTGCAACTCAATATTATGTTGAATGCCAAATGTCTGTTGCTCAAATTGCCAAACGCTTAAATGTTTCCGAAAAAACATTGCACACTTGGAAAAAAGAAAACGATTGGCAGGGAAAACGGAACCGCTTTTTAAAAAGTATGTATTCAACAAACCAGTCACTTTATGAACTTTTACACCTTGTTTCACAAAAGGCGATTGACGATTACAAAACAGACGGAACAATGCCTGACCAAAAAACACTTTATTTCATTATGGGTATGACGGACAGGCTTCCGAAACTCAAAATGTACGAAAAACAGGAAATACAGGAAAAAGTTGAAGAATTAAATGCAACTAACAACGAAAAAGAAAATAAAATCAATACAGATGACATGCTGCAAAAATTCTTTAACGCAATTACGGGTTAAAAATGGATTACAAAAACTTTTTCTTACCCTATCAAAAAAAATGGTTAAATGACACTTCAAGATTTAAAATTTACCGCAAATCAAGAAGAACCGGCATAACTTGGTGTCAGTCTTTTGAAGATGTCAGAGATGCAAATTCTTTGAAAATCAGAGGAAAATATCCTGATGTGTGGTTTTCTTCCGCCGATGCTTCATCTGCTTTGGAATACATTTTGTATTGCGAAAGTTGGGCAAAGGCTATAAATGCAAGTTTTGAAAGTCTTGGAGAAATAATTATCGACGAAGAAAAAGACATAAAAGCATATT
>JBJEGL010000252.1:0-6694 GCA_051875035.1 Candidatus Gastranaerophilaceae bacterium
ATATCTGTAAGCTAATGCGTGTCCGTCAATTAAAAATAATTTTTTCTGTTTCATAGGGGTATTTTAGCCGAAAGAAAAAAATATAACAACGAATCTTTTTAAACAATAATTTTCTTTTTTTTTGCAGACGATAAGCCCTTGCAATCTGTTAGCAGAAAACATTTTCAGTAAATTGAAATATCCTTGTGCGGGCAGCATCTTATAACTTAAATATTTATAAATGGTTTTGTACCCATTCTTTTTCTTTTCTTTTTTGATTAGAAAAGAAAAAGAACGTGTACCCCAAGAAAAAGAAAAGACACGATTCCTTGCGGAATGCATTGACTCACTTTGTTTGTATTGTTTTATCTTTTTAGCAAAAGAATTTATCTATCCGTCATATCGAACTTGTTTCGGAATCTTGCCAATTGTAAATGAGCGTCATTCTGAGTGAGCGAAGCGACCGAAGAATCTGTTAAGGTTTTGTTTCCGCCTTCATTTGCAATGCTTTTGATACCTTTATTATTAAACGGAACAAATCTTATTCTTTATCCTTTAGATGTTTTGATTGGCTCTTTTATTCTGATTAAGACAGCAATTATTATGTTTAAAAAATAAATATCTATAAATATTTTTGAGTTTTTTAAAAGTTCGTTTAAAGTTTAAATCTGAAAAAGTTTTATTTTTTGAAATTAAATAACATATAAAAATAGTATTGTTGATTGGTTAAAAATAAGTTATTATAGTATTATAGGAGAAATTTTTTGAATAGAAACATTAAAAAAAGTGTTATATTTTTAATTAATCTACTTATTATTGCCGGTATTTATTTTTATAATGTCGGAACTGTTTATGCGGAAGATTCTTCTATTGAAAAAGTTGTTTATTCGGAAGATTATGACTCTCAAAACAGCGTAGATGAGGAGTTGTTCGACGAAGAAAGTGAATATGAAGAGTACGAGGTTTATACGGTAGTTGAAGATGTATCAGAAGAAGATACAACCGAGATGATTGTTCTTGCTCCCGAAAATACTTTAAAAAAATCAAAAGGAACAACACTTCAGGCAACAATTGAAAAGAGTTATTCTTTCCGTGCGGTAGAAGCATTTAATTCAATTTGGGACGGTTCGGATAACTTCAGAACATCTTTTTTAACAGTGCCTTCAATGGTCGAAACAGCACCTTCTATTATTCACGCTGCTCATTACAGATTTCGTCCTGATGAAAACACTTCCGTTTATTGGGGACACGCTTCTTTATCTTCTTTTAATGATATTTCCGTAGGCTTTATAGGTAAGCTTGAGAGCAGTTATGATTCGGGTTTAAAAATAGAAACAAAATTAGGTAATTTAAATGTTGGGGCAGCTATATATGATTCTTTAGAAACACACAATCCTGCGGGAGGAATTGTTGTATCTTCCGATGAGCTTAAAATAGCAAAAATGAAGGGTTCTTTTGTTTTTGGCGGAGGTATTTATACAAATGAAGCCGGAAATGATGCTGATTCGACAAATGCTGTAGGTCTTTTTACGAAATATAAATCGGGAAGATTTAGTCTTGGAGCACAAATTGCCAAAAATCAATATTCAAGCAGTGAAGGCGATTACGGTACGAGTGTATATTTTTATCCCGAATATAAGTTGACAAACTCGTTATCCTTTAAAAGTAAGATAGCAAGTCATCTTGACCAAAATTATACGCAGGAAGAAATCGGCTTAACATTTAAACCATATAAAAATAATCCTAATGATTTTTCCGTAAGCTTAAATACGGTTTTGTACAATGGTGAAGGAACAACAAATAAACAAAGATTTAAATTAAGTACAGAGTTTAAATTATAAAATCAATTTACAAAATAAAAAAGAGGAAAAGTTATAACTTCTCCTCTTTTTTAATGTTTAAAACAAGAAATTACATAGCACCTTCAACAATTTTAACAAAGCTGTCAGCTTTAAGGCTTGCACCGCCGACTAATGCACCGTCTATATCGGATTGAGCCATTTGTTCTTTGATTGTTTCAGGTTTAACGCTTCCACCGTATAAAATTCTGATTTTATCAGCAGCATCTGCACCAGCAACTTCTTTGACAGTGTTTCTAATCATTGCGATAACTCTGTTTGCTTCTGTTGAATCACAAGTTTTACCTGTTCCTATTGCCCAAATAGGTTCATAAGCAATAATTGATTTAGCAACTTCTTCAGATGTTAAATCTTTTAATGCATTTTTAATTTGAGAAGCAATATGTGTATCAGTAACGCCTGCTTCTCTTTGTTCTAAAGATTCACCGCAGCAGATAATCGGAATTAAGCCTTCTGCCAAAATTGCTTTTGCTTTTTTATTAACCATTTCGTCCGTTTCAGCAAAATATTGGCGTCTTTCGCTGTGACCGATAATTATATATTCACATCCTGCATCTTTAAGCATTTCAACGGAAGCTTCACCTGTGAAAGCACCACTTTTTTCAAAATAGCAATTTTGAGCGGCAAGTCTTACTTTTCCACAGCCGCAATCGGTTAAAGCCTTGTTTGCAACATAAAGGGACGTGAAAACAGGTGCAACAATAACTTCCGGTAAAGAAGCTTTTTCATATTGTTTCAAACCTGCCATTACATCGTTAACTAAATGTTTTGCTTCAGCCTGCAATTTGTTCATTTTCCAATTGCCTGCGATTACTGGTCTTCTTGTCATATTTTAAATCCTCATATTAAGTACTTTAGGGAAAACCCTACAATCTAAAAATAACTCAAAGATGACGTTCTGTAAATAATTTATTTTTGTGGGCTGATATTATGGCATAATGACGACTGATTTGTAATTCTATTGTTTTGTCGTGGGTGAAAAATCTTTTTTATTGTCATTCTGAACCCGTTGACATCTCGTGGGTGAAGAATCTCTTTGTATAAACTTAAAAATTCAAGAGATACTTCGGCTAAAGCCTCAGTATGACAGTTTATTTTCACTCAGCATGACATAGATCCTTCGGTCGCTTTGCTCCTTCAGAATGACGGATTATTTATTAATGCACAAATTCTTCAATTGTCTTACTTCCTCATAATGACAGCAATATTTTTGTGTAAAGTTATAATCAGTTTTTTGTTTATGTTTTTATATTTATTTTATCAGAGCTTGAACTTCTTTAAATTTCGGATGTTTAGAAGTTCTCAAAAGTTGAAATAATGCTGTTTCCAGGGTTAATAATTGAACACCTTGTTCTCTCATTAATTCCGAACCGGCAGCAGATTCATAATCGCTGCGGCTTTTACAGGCATTTTTTATCAAATAGACTTCAAATCCGTTTTCAAGTAAGTCAACAGCTGTTTGAAGTACGCAAATATGTGTTTCAATACCAAATAAAATAACTTGTTCTTTACCAAAATTTTTTATCAAATCAAGTGAATTTTCTTCTTTTAACAGAGAAAAAGCCGTTTTTTCAATAAATTTTGTATCTTCCGGTAAAACATCCAAAAGTTTTTGGCTCGTTGAGCCAAGGCCTTTTGGATATTGTTCCG
Organism: Candidatus Gastranaerophilaceae bacterium; assembly: GCA_051875035.1. Classification (GTDB taxonomy): domain Bacteria; phylum Cyanobacteriota; class Vampirovibrionia; order Gastranaerophilales; family Gastranaerophilaceae; genus RUG841. The sequence continues at coordinate 3,489 of JBJEGL010000252.1, forward strand.
AAACAATTGTTTTGAGATTTAAAATTTTAGCAGCCTTAAGCATTTTTTCAGCATTTTGAGCCTCTGTATCAGCTGAAGTTGCTTTTATAAGTTTATCTTGAAAATCTATCATTAAGACAAGACAATTATCAATATTCAGCATTTTACTCACCTATTTTATCTATGTCTTTACCGTCTTTGACAAATCCTGCAAGAGTTTTTGCAGCAAGTTTCGGACTGTTAAGTGTCGCATTTCCTCCGATACATCCGCCCTCACAGCACATAACTTCTATAAGATTTCCGTTTTCGCATTTACCGTCTTTTGCATATTTTTTCAACTCTTTTATGCTTTCTTTCGATAAGCCGTTGATATAACAAGGTTTTACAATATCTTCACAAATAGAAGCTTTTTTAACAGCAGCAGCAACACCTCCGGATACACCAAAAGCTCTGCCCTGTTTAGAACATTCTGTCGCATATGGTGTTTCCTGACATAAAGAAACATTAATACCTCTGCCATCAAGGTATGCACTAAGTTCTTCGTAGTTCATAACGAAATCAACATTGGGATTTTCCTGCACTTCAGAACGTTTTGCAACACAAGGACTTACAAAAACGATTTTAGCCTCTGGGTATTTTTGTTTAACAAGTTCCGCTGTATAATATAGAGGTGTTTTTGTATCCGAAACAAATGGTTTTATTTCCGGCAAATGTTTTTTGATAAACTGATTGTAGCCTGCACAACAGGAAGTTGTCATAAACTCATCACCTTTTTCCATTCGCTCTTGAAATTCTTTGGCTTCATTCTTCGTTGTAATATCGGCACCTTCAGCAACTTCATATACATCCGTAAAACCTCCTTGTAAAAGAGCTGTTTTCAACTGATAAATATTACAAGGGAACTGACCTACTATTGATGGAGCTATCATCGCCACTATTTGTGTTTCTGATTTTATATATTTCATAATATCAACAAGCTGACTTTTTTCATGAACAGCACCAAACGGACAGCTTGCAACGCATTTACCGCAGCTTATACATTTATCAAAATCTATTTGAGCAAGACCCAAATCATTTTTGGCAATTGCACCGACAGGACAAGCATCTTCGCAAGGCACCTTAATTTGAGCAATTGCACTATACGGACAAACAGAAATACACATTTTGCATCGTTTGCATTTAGAAGAATCAATCACAGAACGTCCGTTAACAATACTAATAGCACCGAATTTACATGTTGATTCACAAGGTCTTGCAACACAGCCCTGACACAAGTCCGTTACAAATATTTTACCGCCGACGCAGCCTTTACATGCTTCATCCAATACTGTTAATACTTGTTCAGCGGGCTGTTCTCTTTCCAAAGATTTTTTAGCATAATCCATTAATAAAGTTCTGTCATCATCTTCTTCTATTGAAAAACCAAGTCCTGCAATAGCTCTATCTCTTAATACAGCTCTTTCTTTATGAATACAACAACGGAAAGGTACTTCTGCTCCTTTCGGACGCATATCGTACGGTATATAGTGTGTATTTTCACTGAAAGAATCCGAAAAAAATGCTTGTACAATTCTTGTTAATACTTCTTTTTTTAAATGTGTTGACTGGTAACTGTTATTCATGTTTCTTCCTTTTATTTATTATTTATGTCTTTATAAATATTTTACTATAACTTTTTTAATATATTTATTTTCCAAAATATTTGCAATACGCTTTATTATATTCTTTCTTATTTCAATTTCAACAGGTAAATTCGGATCGTAGTGTGCTTGATTAATTTTAGCTCCAACCATGAAAGTTATGCAATCAGTATCAAGTAGAAACTTCATTAATTCTCCCGCCGCATCTTTTGCCGTTTCCCCGCTTTCTAAATAATCACAAGTTTTTGTTAATGTAAGTATTCCCTCTGTTACTAAATCAATACCATCCATATATGATACGGGCGGAAGTTTTCCCGAATTAAGATTTACCTGCGTTTTTATGTCAATATTTAATTCCCTTGAAATAAGATTTGCGGTTGTTCCTCCGCATATTGCTTTTTTACCATTAAAAGATTTAAACATTTGTGCATAAAAATTATCTTTATCTTGATGATAAGGAGGTCCCGTAAATATTACCGATTGTCTTGGCTCCCTGTAATACAAACACACTGCCGAAATATCATCTTTTGCTTTATGCTCGATGTCTGCATATTCTGCTTGTCTTACAATAGATTTTGCAAGTTCTCTGCTTGAAACTTCTTTATTTCTTGACAATTCATCTTTTATAATCTCTATTAATCCTTCTCTCATTATGCCTGATTTTAAATGCGGTGAACCCAATGCTGCCTGCGTTACCCCGTCTGAACAAAATATCAGTCTATCTCCAAGTTGCAATTTAATATGATATACGTGCATTTTTCTGTCAGGAAATGTTTTTGAGACTATAATATTGTATTTGGGGTCAATAACTTCACCGTTTCTGATAAAAATAAATTGAGGATTTCCCTCTTCCACAATTTTTACATTACCGTCATCATCACAGTCTATAGCCGAAAATGTAGCATAACTTATTTTTCTGACCTGACAAACAGGAAGGGAATTTAATACTATTTCGCATGCTTTTTTTATATTTGATTCAGTTTCAATGAATTTAAGCAGCATTGTTGCCGTCATTGTTGCAAGAATATTTGCCTTAATTCCACTGCCTAATCCGTCTGACAATACTGCTATTAAACGATTATGATATCTCTTTGATAAAAAATAATCACCATAAGTATTCTGGTTATATTTTTTTCTTTGCTGACAATCAATATCAATGAACACTACTCATCTTCCTCCGAAGAAGCTTCATAATCTTCTGCAATAGAGTTTAATAATTGCTCTGTTTCCACCATATGCTCTCCCAAAAGGCAGGCAATATTTTGAACTGTCGCTATGTTTTTATTTATTACTTCTCTCGCCCGTTTGGCAACCTGTTCCCTGTCCGTTTCTGACTTTGTAACATCAGTAATAACAGCACCAGCAATTTCTCCTTCTTCTATTGTAAAAATATTCATGTTATATAGTCGGTTTTTGACGGGATAATGTTCCTTATGAATATCTTTACCTGTTTTTATCACCGTATTAAACAAATTAGCAAAAGGTACTATTCTGTCAATTGATGCACCTGCAAGACCTTCTTGCTCCGAAGAAAAGAATTCATACATATCAGAACAAAACATTCTGATAAAAGCTTCATTTGTTTCA
>JBJEGL010000253.1:0-1781 GCA_051875035.1 Candidatus Gastranaerophilaceae bacterium
AATACCGTATTTTGCGGACAGATCCCATAATCCTTCTATTTCAGGATTATCCCAGTCGAAATCTTTTGTAATATTATATGTCGGTATCGGGAATGTAAATACTCTGCCATTATTATCCCCTGCAGTCATAATCTCAAAGAATGCTTTATTTATCATATTCATTTCTTTGGAAAATTCACCGTAAGTTTTATCCATAACTTCGCCGCCGACAATAGCTGCTTGATCTTTATAATATGATGGAACTGTCAAATCCATAGTTACGTTTGTAAATGGAGTTTGGAAACCAACTCTTGTCGGAACATTCATGTTGAATACAAATTCCTGCAAAGCTTGTTTTACTTGGTCATAGTTCAAGTTATCATAATATACGAACGGTGCAAGAAGTGTATCAAAATTAGAAAATGCTTGAGCTCCGGCACTTTCTCCCTGCATTGTATATAAGAAATTAACTATCTGACCTAAAGCCGTTCTGAAATGTTTTGCAGGAGCACTCGCACATTTGCCTTCTACACCTCTGAAACCTTCCGTTAAAAGGTCTTTTAAATCCCAGCCTACACAGTATCCCGATATTATATTTAAGTCGTGAATATGTATGTCACCTTTTACATGAGCATCTCTTATATCAGAACTGTAAATCTTATTTAACCAGTAACTTTTACTAATATTTGAGGCAATATAGTTATTTAGACCCTGTACGGAATATGACATATTTGCATTCTCTTTTACGTTTAAGTCAATCTCATGCAAATATTCATCAACCATATCAACTTTTGCTTCGTTAATAAAGTTTCTTATTTTTGCTCTTTGCTCCCGATATATAACATAAGATTTTGCCGACTTTTTATATGTTGAATCCAACAAAACTTCTTCTACGATATCTTGTATTTCTTCAACCGTCATAGCTTTCAATAGCTGCTGCTTCGATTGCAATATTTCATAAGCCTTTTCTGCTGCCTGTTGAGCAAGATTTTTTGCAACATTATGGTCAAATTCTTTTGTTGCTCTGCCCGCTCTTTCAATCGCTTCGGTAATCTTTTCTTCATTAAAATCAACCAATTGACCGTCACGTTTGATAACTTTTTCCATTTCTGCTCCTTTTAGATTATTCTACCGTGTCTTCTTTCTTTTTTCATTGCAATTTCGGCTGCTTTTTATTTTTATAAATACGGTAGTTTTGTAATTGTAATCTATATTTTTATGGCATGTCAACAATATATATGTTTCACTTGGGAACAAATACTGTATCCCTTATAAATTAAAAAGCTGAGGGTCTCTCAGCTTTTTAATATTTTGTAACTAAATGTAATATGTCTTATTATCCTTTAAATCTTGGATAATTTGCTTTCGTCGTACCATTATTTGAAGAGAATTGAATTATAATTATCTCCTGTTTGTATGATGAAGGCGGTATTTGATAATCGCTGAAAGAATTAATTAACATTCCGATAGAATTATCTAAAGTTTTATTTCCTGAATATTTATAAATCTTTTTACCGACTAATTTACCTTCTTTAGATACTATAAATTCCATTTGTGTAGAACCGTTTCCGGTAATGCCGTCCCTTACCCAGCTTTCAATCATAGCTTGAGCAAGTCCAATCAAGTATGAATTCATTTCCGAATCAATTGAATTTAAATGTGCATTCAATATCTTAGAAGGATCCGCATGTGATGCTGTCGGGGCTGCCTTCGGAGGAGTTGAATTCCATATTGTATCAATGTTTGCAGGAATTGAATAATCTTTAACTCTTAAAGGTTCTCCGCCTTTTTTAGTGGCTGTT
>JBJEGL010000254.1:0-6658 GCA_051875035.1 Candidatus Gastranaerophilaceae bacterium
ACCAATCACTTGGATTACCAAATGTAATTAATATACCTTTTGTTCCGTCTTCTTTTGCAGTTGCTGCAAAAGCTAAAGAAGAATCAGTACCGGCTTCATTGCCAACAGTTACTGTTGTATATTTGGCTTCTTCTGTTTCTGTCGGAGCAACACCATTGACAGTGTATTCCGAACCTCTTATTGCGTTTCTTGCATTTGTTGCAGAAATTGCTGATGCAGATATTTTATTTCCGTTATTGGCTTCAACAATAGCATTTCCATTTAAATTAACAATTGAGTTATTTGTAATATCAACATTTTGCCCTAATTTTAAAGTTGAGTTTGAAAAATTGGACGTATTTGAAAAGAAGATGGAGTCCTCAGTAAATTCCGTAATACCTGCTGTTTGTGTATAAGAACCTCTGACAGTACTCATGTCTCCGCCTAAAGTTAATGTTCCGGAACTGTTGTTTGTAATGCTGTTATTAATTTCGGTTACAATCGAGCTGAAGATTGTGCTATTTGTATCACCGTTGAAAGTAATAGAACCGTCACCGGTCATTATAATAGATTGCTCACTGTCGTGAAGATTAATATCAGATAAAAATAGGTTACCTGCAGAAGTTATGAGAGCTTCATCACCTTCTCTAACTGCATGTCTTAGCGTTAAACCTGTTATGGTTAGCGAATTACCTGCTGAAACATTAAATATCGGAGTTTGTGCATTTGTATTTGAGGTAATTGTTCTTGCTGCACCGCTAACCGTAGTTGTTGCAGCAACATCCAAGGTCGTACCGTCTTCACCAAAATCAATATTATCTGTAATATTAATTTGTGCAGCGGAACCGTCAACAGCCTCTTTTAACTGCTCGTAATTTGCAGCATCTTCTGCCGTTGCGATTGTCGCCATTGGCGCAAAAAGGACACCCAAGGATACTAAAAGTCTGTTTCTGAATTTTTCTAACATATCTTTTTCCTTTATTAAAAATGGGTATAATCCAACTACAATTTAGAAAAATTGTAACATTAAAACGGTTTTTCTAATGCAATTTTTTACAAAAATTTACAAGTTCAAAAAATTAAGCGTGGATTGAGTTTTATGAATAAAAAACTGTTAAAAATTAGTGATAGATTTTGAATATTGTTGAACAAATAAAAATAAAAAAATAAATCGCTTGATTTTTTAAATCTTGCATGTATAATGAAAATACGCAAGGGCGTTTAGCTCAGTTGGTAGAGCGCCTCCCTTACAAGGAGGATGTCGGGAGTTCGAGCCTCTCAACGCCCACCATAAAAACCACTCTTAAAAGAGTGGTTTTATTTTTTGCATTTTGTGGATACGCCTTAGTTTGGCTTTTTACATTTTATGCTTTTTAATAAGAATGTTTAAAGTATACAAAAGTTTTCGTATTCTTTATTTCTAAGCTTTGTATGCTCAGCAAGAACTAAAGAGTTGTCCAACAATTAATGGCTCCTTTAAAAAGGTTATTTGTATTGTGCTGAAATAATTCTGTCAATACCGTTGAAATCCTTAATAATGTCAATGTTCACAAATTTATTTTTCAAAAATAATTCAGATACGGGTTTTGATTGATTAATCCCTATTTCAAAGACCAAATATCCATTTATGTTTAAATAATTGTTTGCTTTTTGGATTATTTCTTCGTAAAAAAACAGTCCTTTATTTTTTGCAAAAAGAGCCGTATGTGGTTCAAATTCATACACATCTTTTTGAACAAATTCTTTTTCACATAATGGAATATATGGCGGATTTGAAACGATTAAGTCAAATTTTTCTGATATATTTTTGTAAATATCTGATTGACACAATGTTATTTTGTCTTGTAACTGGTGCTTTTCAATATTTAATGCAGCAACGTCAAGTGTTGCTTGACAAATATCGATTGCTGTTATTTTTGCTTGAGAAAAGTATTTTGCAAGTTCAATAGAAATGCAGCCGCTGCCTGTTCCTATATCTAAAATTTTGATTGTTGAATTTTGTGAAAAAAGAAATTTGCATTTTTGTACTAAAAATTCTGTTTCGGGTCTTGGGATAAGAGTATTTTCATTTACTATGAATTCATCGCCTGCAAAAAAAGCTTTACCGACAATCTGCTGAATTGGACATCCTGTTTTAACTCTTTTTTCTAAGGTTTTTATAATTTTTTCTTTTTGGATATTATCGGGAGTTTTTTCTAAAATCAAATCTTTTGTTTTTAGTCCGCTCATACAGTATATTACAAATTCAATTTCAGAATCCCTGTCATAGGGTGAAATATCAAAGCCGGAGTATATTTTTCTTAAGTTGTTTTTATAATCCATCGTTTTGAGTCTTTTTGTTTGTTGCTAATTCTGCAATCATATTAACTAAATCAAGTTTTGAAAGACAAGATAAATCACCTGTTTGTTTCCCGATTTTTTTACATAAAGCAATATAATATGCAATTTGTTTTTTTGTGGGTTTTTCTTTAGATTGTTTCCATTGCCTTGCTTTATTTTTCCAGGCATTTATTTTTTCTTTGTGTTGATTATAGTATATTTTATTTTTTTCTCTTATGGAAATTTTTTGTTTTTCTGTGTTAATAATAAATTTAACAGATTTTTCAAAATTCGGTTTATCCCAAAAGTTATTTAGCCAAGTAAAAACTTGATGATTATTTTCTTCCAAATAATTTTGTTCTTCCGAAAATTTGTTCCAAATATCGTCTACGGAATATTTGGCATACTTTTTTGTAAAAATTTTAATATATGCAAAGAATGATGATTTTTGGTTTTTTGTTAAATCATCAAATATCGACAAAAAAACAAGATTTTTCATTAGTCAAATAAGTCTGATATTGTAAATTTACGAGTATTGTTTTTTGTATTAATTACTAAAAACTTTTTAAAAATAGGATTTGAATGATATTTTGTACGCATTACAAAAGATTCGTCAACTTTTTGTTGCGGGTTAATTAGAGGTTTTATATCAATGATATTATCTTCGGGTTTTTGCATATTTACAGTTTAAAATATTTCTATATTGATGTCATCATACAACTAATATAAAACAATTATATAACAAATTTTGCTATCTTTAAAGTATTTTATAATTTTTCTTATCAAAAATAATAAAAGTATGGTATAGTTATAAAACTGATAAAATTGGCGGTTTTATGAAAAAAAATATATTACAAATGTTTCTGTTTATAGTTTATTCAATGCTGATTATAATTATTGTAATTTCACCTATGGTTATATTTAATGGGGAAAAATCTCGTGATTTAAGAAATATTTTTGCAATGCAAAAAATTGCACCTCAACGCTTATTTATTGCTTCTTGGAGAAATATTAAATCTTTGTATATTGATCCTTCTATGAATAACCAAGATTGGATAAAATGGAAATACAGATATTTAAAGTATATTAAAACTGACGAAGATGTAATTGTTGCGGTAAATACAATGCTTGCAAGCTTAAATGATTCATACTCTTCTTTTTACGGCACAAAAAAATATGTTATGCAAGAAAAATATATTCAAGATAACAGGGATGTTAAAATATTAGGCAAAAAGCTGCCATCCCCTGCTGTAATAAAATTGTCAACCATTGCCGGCATGGTGACATCTGCAGAAGTTATAAAAGATTCTGATGTCTATCCGAATCCTAAAAAGGGAGACATTATTTTAAGAATAAACGGTTATGATATGTATGGTCTTGAGATGAATAGTGCTGCAAAGTTAATTATGGGTAAATCACCAATTATAAAGCTTGAAGTTTTGAGAAATAATAAAAAAGAACATTTTACTGTTGTTCAAGGAAGTCTTGGAGTAAATAAAGTAGATGGTTATCCGATTAAGAATAATATTATTTATATACATGTCTTGTCTTTAATCGGACAAAATGCCCCAAAAGATTTTAACAAAATTTTTAAACAATATAACAATACAGCTTCTGGATATATAATTGACCTCAGAGGCGATGTAGGCGGTTTGTTTCTTAATTCTGTTTATATTGCTGATGAAATAATTCGGCAAGGAGAACTTGTCACAATAGAATACAGAACAGGAAATAATATTACTATGTATGCAAAACCGTCTGAATTAGATAAGGAATCAAAACCGATAGTCATTTTAATAAACAGCAAAACGGCAAGTTCTTCAGAAATTTTAGCTGGAGCATTAAGAAGTAATAACAAAGCTGTTCTTGTCGGTAAACCAACATTTGGCAAAAATTTTGTTCAACAAATAATACCAATGCCTAACAGTACTTGTATCAACCTTACAACGGCAAAATATAAGTTCAGCAATGGTTTTGGTAATGATGGTGTTTTGCTGCCTGATTTTGAAGTTGATGTTTCCGGATGGGATTTCATACAAGGAAAAGATCCTCAGTTAGAAAAAGCTTGTGAAATAATAGAAAATGTTAATAAAAACAGTACTAAGTAGTATTACTGATTGATATTTTTTAATCTGCAAGATTTTTTTTAATATAAATGTTATAATTAAACAGCAGAATAGTCGATTTACGAAAGGTTCGTATGGATATACTCAGATTTCACAATGACTTCAATAAGTTAATTGAAATTCTTCCGCCTGATATAGTTGATTTTTTATCAAATACAAAAGTTGATGATATTATTGAAATTGTTTTAGACTTGGGAAGAAATCCCGAAATACGTCATGCAGACGGAAAAACAGAGTATATTGAAAATAAAATTGTTGAAGAAAAAGATATTGAACAAACAACATCAAAGCTGCAACCGTTTACACACGATAACCGTTCGGGAATTCCAGGAACATTACATAGAATAAGTGCAATTAGAAACCGTCAAGGAAAGATTGTCGGTTTGACATGCCGTATAGGCAGAGTTGTTACAGGAACAATTGAATGTATAAAAGATTTTGTAATTCAAAATAAAAGTATATTGTTTTTAGGACGTCCCGGAGTTGGAAAAACAACAAAATTACGGGAAATTTCAAGGCTTGTATCAGATGAACTCGGCAAACGTGTTATTATTATTGATACTTCAAATGAAATAGCAGGTGATGGTGATACTCCGCACCCGGCAATAGGAAAAGCAAGAAGAATGCAGGTTCCTCAGCCTGAAATGCAAAAAGATATTATGATTGAAGCTGTAGAAAACCATACCCCGGAAGTTATTGTCGTAGATGAAATCGGAACGGAAGCAGAAGCCCAGGCTGCAAGAACAATTGCCGAAAGAGGGGTAATGCTTATTGCAACCGCACACGGCAATAATCTTGAAAGTTTAATTAAAAACCCTGTTTTGTCGGATTTAGTCGGTGGTGTAAGTTCTGTTACATTAGGTGATGATGAAGCAAAACGTAGAGGTTCACAAAAAACAGTCCTTGAAAGAGAAAAACAACCGACTTTTGATATTGTGATGGAAATTGTAGACAGAAATACTCTTGCCGTATACAAAAATACCTCGGAAGCTGTTGATTATATATTGAGAGGATGGCCAATCCGTCCGGAAATACGAAGAGTAAATGAAGGATACAAAGAGAAAAAAAATGATGACATAATTGAGGAAGTTAATAAGCTTGATACAATGGTTAATCAAAGTTTGAAATTCAGTTTCTCAAGACAAGAGTATGTTAATGAAGTAAAAGATTTTAAGAAAATATATATATATGCTGTAAGTCGTACCGTTATAGAAAAAGTAATTGAAAGACTTGACCTGCATGCGGAAGTAACAAGAAAAATTGAAGATGCTGACGTTGTAATCGCCCATAAAGCTTATGCAAAAGGCGGAAACAAAATTTTAAGTACGGCTAATGATTACAAGCTGCCTATTTATTATGTCCGTTCAAATTCTATGGCTCAAATACAAAAAGTAGTAAAAGAAGCTCTTAAAATTACAGATACGGAATCAACAATTCAAGGTTATTGTGATGATGCCGAAAAAGCCCTTGATGAAGCAAATGCTGCAATAGAAGAAGTATTAAAAAATAATAAAACAGTTGAATTGACTCCGCAAAATCAGCATATCAGGAAATTACAGCATGATTTAATTGAACAAAATAATTTGTCAAGTGAAAGCGTCGGCGACGGAGAAAGCCGACATGTGATAATATTTGGCGACAGTGACGACAACCAATAGTTGATATATTGTTATTTTTGTTTTTTGATAATATAATCAAAAACAAAAAAGGTTGAAACGTGACAATTACTTTAGACAGCAAAATAGGATTGATAGCAGGTAACGGACAGTTACCTGTGATTTGGGCAAAAAATGCACAGACAAATGGTATAGAGGTAGTGGCAATTTCGCTTTCTGCCGATAATAAAAAAGACTTAAAAAAGTACTGTTCTGTAGTTTATGATTTTGGTCCGGGACAAATAGAGAAAATATCGCAGACTTTGCAAAAAGAAAATATTAAGCAGCTTGCGTTTATAGGAAAGGTTCATAAAGGGCTTGTATTAAGACGTCCTAAATTTGATGCTAAAGCTATTGAACTTCTTAAGCATGCAAAGAGATTAAACGATGATGCGGTGATGCTCATGGCTGTTTCTGAACTTGAAAAAATTGGTATAACTGTTTTAGACCAAACACTTTTTATAAAAGATTTAATGGCTGCTCCCGGAGTATTAGGCAAACATAAGCCTACAAAAGAACAGGAAGATGATGCGAATTACGGTTTTTGGGTCGCAAAAGCAATGGGGCAGGTTGATATCG
>JBJEGL010000255.1:0-1751 GCA_051875035.1 Candidatus Gastranaerophilaceae bacterium
AAAAGCCATAACTAATTCAACTGTATCTAAAGAGTCAGCACCTAAATCAGCAGTGAAGCTTGCTTCAGGAGTAACTAAGCTTTCTTCAACGCTTAATTGTTCTACTACTACTTTTTTAACTCTGTCAAAAACTGTACTCATTTGTGTTTTCCTCATTTCAATATTTTAAGTTTTTACGTTTGTATAATACATTATACTCGGTGAATTAAATCATGCAAAGATATTTACAAAATTTAAAACGCTTAGATGACAAGCCCGCCGTCAACACCTATTACCTGACCTGTAATATATGTTCCGTCAACTGCCAAAAACTTAGCTGTTACAGCAATATCCTCCGCTTCTCCAAGACGTTTTAGCGGAATATGTTCAGACATTTTTTCACTGTCCAAACCTTTTGTCATGTCTGTTTTTACAAATCCCGGAGCAATGGCATTAACACGTATATTTCTTGCACCAAGTTCTTTTGCAAGTGATTTTGTATATCCAATCAAGCCCGCTTTTGCTGCTGAATAATTTGCTTGACCGGCATTTCCCATAACGCCGACAATACTTGAAATATTAATTATACTTCCGGAACGTTGTTTCATCATTAATTTTACTACCGGCTTAGAAACATAATATGCACCGCTTAAATTGGTATTTATAACGGCATTCCAATCTTCTGACCCCATTCTTACAAATAAGCCGTCTCTTGTAATACCCGCATTATTAACCAATACATCAATTCGTCCGTATTTTTCAACAACCGCATTTATACCTGAATTTACGGATTCTTCATTAGAAATATCGAATTTATATGCGGAAGCATCACTGCCCATTTCTTGAAGCTCTTGAACTGTTTCATTTGCAGCAGCTTCGTTTCCTGCATAAACAATTGCTACATCAAAACCTGCTTTTGCAAATTCTTTTGCACAAGCTTTGCCTATGCCTCTTGAACCGCCGGTTATAAGTGCTAATTTTTTATCGCTCATAATTATCTCCTTATTTTAATGCTTCGAGAGTCTCTTTTAATGAGTTTACATCATAAACATTATATGTTGTAATTTCTGAATTTATTTTTTTATTTAAGCCTGCAAGAACTTTTCCGGGGCCGATTTCAATGAATGTTGTAATTCCTTCATTTATCATATTCTGAATTGTTTCAGTCCAATGAACAGGTGAATATATTTGTTTTGAAACTCTTTGTTTTATATCATTTCCGTCTGTAACCGGTTTAGCATCTGTATTTTCATATACAGAAATTTTTGCATTTTTAAATTCTGTATTTTTTACAAAATCAGCAAATTTAACGGCTGCTTCTTGCATTAATTCCGAGTGAAAAGCTCCCGAAACAGCTAATTCTATAACTCTCTTTGCACCTTTTGACTTCAATAATTCAACAGATTTTTGAATTAATTCTTTTTCACCGGTTATGACGGTTTGTCCGGGACAGTTATAATTAGCTACCGAAATTTTACCTTCTTTTTGTAATTCTGATAAACCTTCATTGATAACATCTTCTGAAAGACCTAAAACTGCAGCCATTGAACCACAAGTGTTTTCAGCAGCTTCATTCATTAATTCAGCACGTTTTCCGGTTATCTTTATTGCTTCATCCAATGTTAAAACACCTGCAGTGTATAATGCTCCGTACTCTCCGAGACTGTGTCCTGCTGTAGCCGCGGGAGCAATATTTAATTCTGTTTTTAATACTTCAAGGCATGCCAAAGAAGTAGTCAATATCGCCGGTTGAGTGTTTTTTGTTTGCTTCA
>JBJEGL010000256.1:0-6531 GCA_051875035.1 Candidatus Gastranaerophilaceae bacterium
CAAAATGGATGAATGATTTGCCGGAGCAATATAAACCTGCACAAAATTGGCTCAGATATCTTCATAAAGAAGAAGAAGCTGTTAAAAAAGCTTCAAAAAGAAATGAAGATATTATAAAAGTTCAAAAAGAAATCGGAGAGTACAAAAAGGATTATGAAACAGAGGCTGTTAAATCGGAGTCTGCAATAAGAAATATTTTGACTAAAATAGACCCTTCTGTTTCTGACTTGAAATCAACTACATTAATGAGACAAATTCTCAAAGCAGATAAGCTTGAAAATCCGGAATTTAAGTTAGTTGACAGCGAGCCTAAAAATGTACGTAATGCGAAGTTATCTGCTTTAATTAAGTCAGAACTTCCTAATGTTTCTGATGAAGCACTTGCGGAAAATATTGATGCAATTGCAGGCTTTAGAGAAATGTCCGTAAAAGCTAATAGTTCACTTAATAAATTGAAACAGCACAGCACTCCACAAGCTATTTTCTCATATAATAAAAATTTATTTATGGTGGCAGCTCATCACAGACGTTCTGTTCAAGCGGAATTGAACATACCTGAGAGATTAGCAGCTTATGAAAAAGTATTGAATATTCCCGTAAGAGAAAGTCTTGTTGAAAAATCTGCTGAAAAAGCGGATTCTAAAACGATAATGGAATATGAAGTTCAATTACCTGCACAACTTGATAACATTTTATCAAAAATGCAGATGGGAGATAGAACTTCTGTTGTAATGAGTTTTCTTGATGATGCTTCGGAAAAAATTAAATCCGGAAATGAGGAAACATTACAGACTTATGCAGAAAATGCTCATATCAAGCCGAATGCTTCTCAAGTATTGAAGAAAATAGATACAGTAAAAGCATCTTTATTAGATAATCCTTCCAACAAACAAATTGCAGAAGCTGTAAATCTTCTCGGATACAGTAGTCAAGTTGAAATGGTTGCTGATATGTATAAGACTTTTGCGGATAATGTTGATGAAAATATGATTGCATCAGACAAAGTTGCAAATATAGGTAAGGAAATTAAGTCAGTTGCAAATGAATATTCAAAAACAGAAGAAAAATTAGGATTACCTTCAAGACAAGAAGTCGTTTTGAATGTATTAGAAGCTACGGGCGAAGTTGTTCCGGAAAAGACATTACAGGAAATGCAGGCTAAATTTGATAAGGTAGCTGTTGCTCAAGCTGAAAATGATGACAGAATAGTTGAACCGGGAGTTAAAAAACCAAAAGTTCCTGATTCAATGTATAAATTTTCTCCTGAAGAAAAACAAGTATATGCTCAAATTGAGTCAAAACTTCCTGCAATGAAAGAATATGCAAAAGTCAATGCAAAAGAAATGAATAAAGCTCTTGATGAACAATTAGATGCATTATATGCGGAAGCAGGAAGGCTTGACGGTCATCTATGGGTTGGCGGCGAAGGTGAAAGCGGACTTTATGATAATCAAAGTATTAAAGTTCTCGAAATGATTACAGGAAAACATTATTACAACGAAACTGATATTGATAAAGTAGTTGAACATATTAAAAGAGGTGAAGGCTCCGGAACATCTTCAACAAACGTAGACAGCGATGCATATTCAGGTCACGCTCAATATGTTGCTGAAGTTTCTCAAGTAGCAGTAATTGATCCTCAAACAAAAGAAACTGTCATGAAGGATGTTTTGTGGCACGATAATACCTGGGGCAGAGCAGAAGACAAAAGCGTTTGGACAGATGAAAAAGGCGTTGAAAGAACAAACTACGGTAAAGTTAACCGTGGTGGTCCGGAAGGATATGTTTTCAGCAAAAAACTATTTACAGGAACTTTTGTAGAAGATCAAAAATATACTCCGGGTGTTTTAAAAGACCCTAAAAGTGCAGGTCAAAAGTTTGACTTATGGAGAGCAACAAGAATAGCAGGTGAAAATCCAGAAGCACAGCAAAATATTGAAAATGCAATGAATTCAATATTAGAACTTGGTTCCGGCGAGCGAAAACTTCAAGAATATGAAAAATTCTTTAAGCAAGCCACTCTCGTAGATTTTAAATCAATGGACAATATTGATTCCGAGGTATCTAAAATATCTAATTCTTTGATATCAAAAATAGAGAAAGTAAATGTCCAAAAGCAGGAAGATCTTGACGGTATAAAAGATTCTCAATTGAAATTCTTACTTGAAAAGACTGCAGTTCAAATGTCTGTTTCTTCACAGAGTGTTAAGAACTACATTTCTAATGTTTTGGATAAAGAATCTCTCGAAGATTTGAAAACAAAATTGCCTGATGTTCAAAAACAAATGATTGCATCAACCTTTCTTAAAGGAAAAGATGCACCAAAAACGATTATAGAATCAGCACAGCAAGATATTTTGAATGTATTTAATTCCGTATATACGAAAGAAACAGCTCCTGATAATTTACAACAAGTATTAAAGGGTATTGTAAATGTCCCTGTTGATAAATTGGATGGTTCGATATCTAATCTTAAGCAAGTGATGATTGATAATGCAAAAGAAAAGATATCTGAAGGAATAAAAGATAAAAATACAGCACAACAACTTATTGATAATCTTTCAGAAGTATTTACTTCAGCTGTTGACAATCAAATGATTAGGTCGTCAGATGATTTAAAAGAAAATAGTGACATTGCAGATGTCATAATCAAGTATGTTGATAAGAAATTTAATACATCGTCAGACAGTGACTTGAATTCTGCATTATCAAAACTTCAAAATATGACGAATGATGAATTTAATGCATTTATGGCAGATGCAACTAATGAAGATTTAGGCATAAAAAATGTTAATTCTTTAGATGTTGCAAGACAAATAAATGCACAAAAAGCAGTAGCAACAGATGCTTTTTCTAAAAATGCAAGAATCCAAGTTCTGTTGACAGAAGGACCATCTGATGATAAAGCTCCGGAATGGATATATCGTAAGCTTAAGCAAGATATTTCTCCTTTGAATAATACTATTCAAATTGAGAAATACAAAAAAGAAGGCATGATGGAAAGACAAGGTATAAGGAGTGCTTTCCCGAAAGCTGAAATTATGTCAGATGAGGAAATTAAAGATAATGTTGTTGAAACATTGCAAATTGTTAAAGATTCAGTTTCTGATATTAATTCAGCGGAGAATAAATCAGAAGCGGCAGATGAGTTGAATGCAAAGATACAAGGTTATATTGATGCTAATATTGCTGAAAAATACCAATCAAAAGCAGCTGGATTGATAAATTCTTATGTTAAGGCACTAAAAAATAACTCAACAGATGCAGATAAGATTATGAATGATGCTGTATCTGTGATGGAACAAGGTCATATTGTAAAACATCCGACAGAATTACTTAAGTCATTTATTAAAGAAGTTCAGTCTAAAAATCCCGATAATGAGAAATTAGCCCAACTTCGTGAATATATGATTCAGGCAATTAATGTTTCGGATATTGCAAATGTTGAATACACTTTGATTGACAATGCAAGCAATGCTTATGAAACAATGACAAAAGATTCATTTAAAAATTATCCTTTGTCTACTGCTGATGGTAAACAAATTGAACTTGATTCTGATGAAGGTGTTATGTTCCTTGTTGATAAGCTTGCTAATCCTACAAACGGAAGCACTGCACTTCAAGTTTTCTTTGCTCATACAGGACTTTCCGAAAGAGCGGTTAACTTGATTTCATCTTCGATTAATTTGGATGAAATTCCGGAAGAATGTGAAAAACTGGGAAACCATATTAAAGAAACATATTCCGGCATAAACAGATTAAACGATGCATTTGAAGAATTTGCTAAAGAAAACTCCGTATCATATTCATCATACAAAGATGCCGTTTCCCATTTGGTTAAAGTAATGGATAAAAAATATTCCGATGTGAAGTCTGAACAAGAACAGAATGTTTATAATCAATATAAACAAATAATTGTAAAAACGGCAAATTCAGATTTTGCGAAAAAAGCTGGTTCGGAACAAGTTATGCAGCTTTTATCAAAAGTTCATGATGCTTCAATAAACTCTGTTAAGCGTCTTTCAGCAAGTGAAGCTGCGGCATTGAATGATGTTTCCGTTACTTTGTATAATAGAACTTCTGCTATGGAAGCTCTCAAGGTTGATCCTAAATCCGAAGCGGAACAGGTAAGACAGCAATTTGTGAAGAATGCAGAAGAAACTTATTCAAAATTGACAGAAATAATCAATAATGTTAATAAATCAGTTGCCTAACACGGATTATAAATAGAAAGCGGACGATAATCGTCCGCTTTTTTGGTTTATGCTAATTAAAACCAAAAACATTTATTTCTTGTTTTGTAAAATTTTTCGCAAAGATTTTTAAATTGTTTTTGTATTTATACATTTTTTATTATATAATTAGAATTATCAACTCATCTTTTTAGCTTAAATCATCTTAATAACTTTGTATTTTTGATATAATAAGCTACAATGATGATAGGAATTGTATAAATTGGAGCAGTATAATCAGATGAATAGGAAAGCATTATTTTTACTGGCGTCGGCTATTTTATCTACCGGTGTTGTTGTTGCAAATTCAGCTTCTGTTGAAGCAAAAGTGGTTGATACCCATTATAATGGAGCAATTATAAGACAACTGCAAAAAGATAATTCAAAAGAATATTATGAGATTATAGACAAATACAGTTATGATGAAACAGATTTTGATTTTCAAATAGACTTAATCGAATACTATGAAGAACATAGTGATTTTGCAAAAGCGGATCTTTTGTTTGAAAACTTAGTTAGTACGGTAAAAAATGCTGATTCTTATACAAAAAAAGTTTATATTCAAAAATATAGAGATTTGTTAGATAAAAAACTGATTATGCAGCCAAATTCTCCAAGATATTATTATCTGTTGTATATTTGGGAAAAGAATTTTGGCAATGATATTAATTTTACGATGTATAATTTAAAACAGGCCTTATCCTTGGATAGTGCGAATGTATACTATAAGTATGAATATGCAAAACAGTCTATAGGTACAAGCGAAAACCGTAATGCAGTTGCAATTTTAAACTCATTGAAAAAAGCTCATCCGAGAGAATCAGAGTTTAGAAAGAGCCTTGGTGATGCATACAAATATGAAGGTATGTTTGAGGAAGCTTTAAAAGAATATCAAGTTGCATTGGTATTTGAACCCAATAATTCAAAAATTATCAATGCCATTGAAAATATCGATGCTACAGTTACACAATACGGTAATAATATTCAACCCGTAGTTTACAAAGCTTCAAATTCGGAAATACAACCTGCGGTTGATAAAAAAGTTATAAAGGCAAAAAAGAAACAAATTAAACGTCTAAAAAAAGCAAATGCTAAAAGCAGAAAAAAAAATACTTCTTTAAAGAAAAAAAAAAATAAACTAAATAATGGTGATATAACAAGTTCTAATACCACCAAAAGTGCTGTATATCCGGTTGAAAAACAGGATGATGTTGGCATGAGTAATCCGAAATATCCGCTTTCTGACAAAGAAAAATATAGTTTTGATGTTTCTTCTTTGACAAAAGAAGAAGCAAGTTCAGTAAATAAACAAGCTGAACAGACGGTGGGTTCTTCAAAAGTTAATGCTTTTAGTCAAACAATCGACAAAAATAAAGTGCAGACAGCTGTTCAAAAACAATCAACAGCTTCATTAAATACAGATATATATATTAAAGCAAATGAACTTATGGCACAAAGCAGATATGAAGAAGTTATTTCTTTACTTCAAAATATTCAGCCTGCCACATTGCGTTCTATTACATCAATAGCATCTTGTTATAATGCTCTCGGACAGCCTGAAACCGCCATTGAGTATTATAAACAGGCGGATAAGTTATCTCCTCAAAATACGCAGATTTTATATTCTATCGGATATTTATATTTTGCTAAAAATGATTTTGAAGCAGCGAAACAGTATGCCGATTTGGCTCTTGCAGCAGATTCTTCTAACATAAATGCAAAAGACCTTTTAAATGCTCTTGCTCAAAAGAATGTAAATTCAGAGATGAATCAAGCAATAGCTTATATGAATAAAAACGATTATAAATCTGCTAAAAAAATTCTTGATAAATTTGTAAAAACTAATTCGGAAGATTTTCAAGTATATTATTATTTAGGTCATATTGCATATGCAACGGCAAAATACGAAGATGCCGCGAAAAATTTTGGGATGGCGATAAGATATAATCCCGAATATCCTCTTTCTTATTATTCTATTGGATTAACTTTTGATAAACTTAAGGAGTTCAGTAAATCCCGTTCTGCATATGAGCAATTTATTCAGTTAGAAACTGATGATAATAAATACACACAATATGCCAAAACTCGTATTAATACAATAAAATCCAAACAGTAAGACAAAAACAAAATAAATAAAAACAGATGCTAAAATATCAGCATCTGTTTTTTGTATAAGGAGAAAATATTGTTATAATTAACCTGTTTGAATATTTTTGTTGCTCCTTAAGATTATTTAATTGTCATACTGAGTGAAAACAAACTGCCATACTGAGGCTTTAGCCAAAGTATCTCTTATTTT
>JBJEGL010000257.1:0-6531 GCA_051875035.1 Candidatus Gastranaerophilaceae bacterium
AAGAAAGTTCCTTTATTGTTATAATATTGTTCTTTGATATTTCTGCATCGATTATTGTCACAGATGGTTGTGTTAACAGCTCTTTTATAACTAAAGAGGACATATAATTGTTTTTATCGGCTTTAATTTTTGCTTTTAAAGATGAGTTATTTCCCTTTCCTGTAATTTTACCTTGTATTGATAAATTACCTTTTGGTGCCATTTGTATATCTTTTAATACTCCTGATTTTTTCAGATATGAATATAACTGTTTGCTTGCAACTTTGCCATTTACGGAGAGTTCATATTTAGGGTTTTTGTCTGTGTATTCCGTTATTTTTCCTGCTGCAACAAATGGTGTTCCGCCATATAAAAATGTGTTTTCCGGAATATCTATTACGTTAGGTGTTATATAAAATTTTAAGGTATTCGCTTTTAATGCATTAGATAGTTCAAATGGAAGTATGTTTACTTTGTTAAGGACTAATTCTCCTTTGGGTTTATCTGTGTCACCGATATAATTTAATTTACCGCTTAAAAACTGTACTATTGTTTTTTTATTATTTATTACGGTAACGTTATTTAATTCTGTATTAACAATTATTTTTGGTGATTTTGCTTTTCCTTTTATTTCGGCAGAAAAATCTATATTTCCCTTTATTTCTGCTTGCTGCTTAATTTCTTCAGGCAAAAATATTTTTGACAATTTTTCTGCATCAAGATTGTGAGATTTTGCTAATATATTCAAATTCGTTTTAGAATCAATTTTTCCTGAAATTATTACGGGTGTATTCTCTATAAGAAGCTTTGAATTTTCTATTTTTATTGCATTATTTTCAAAATTTATTTTTGAATTTATACCGGAAACAGAATATTTAAATTTTTTACTACTTACATTCGCGTTTAGAATTTCTGCAAATCCCTCTGATTTTAAGCTTTTAAAGTTGCTTTTAATTTTGAAATTAAGATTTATTTTACCTTTTGCATTATATTCTGAAAAATTATTTTTTATATTTAATGCATTTAATATTGTTTCTAACGTATTTTTTAATGTAGCTATATTTGCATTTTCTGCTTTTACCGTTAAATCAATGTTTTTATTTTTGCCGTATGCATAATGACCAAAAACGGTTAAGTGATTTGTTTGGTCGGTTTTTAAATCAGCATTGATTATGATTTTGTCATTTTCAAATTTACAATCTATATGATTTTTGTTTAAAATAATATTATCAATTTTGAAGCTCAAATTATTTATTTCGGCAGTTCCGAACAATTGAGTCTTTTTACCGTTTTCTTTAATTTTTAGCTTTGATATTACATTTGAATTTATTTGATATTTTTCTATATATCTAAAAGGATTTTGTGCAAATAATTTGTCTGAAAGCTTATATACAGGTGCTTCTATATCACTTGTATAATTGATATACCGTTTTTCGTTGTGCGAAATTTCTCCGTTTGTTTGAATTTTTAGTCCGTTTTTAAAAACAGGTTGTTCGACAAGAAGTCTTTTACCTTCTATAATAAAGGGTTCTTTATACATTTTGTCGTATGCTTTTATTTTATATCTGTTTATTTCAATATTTGGTATATTCTTTTCAAAAGAAAATCCTGCAATTTTTGATTGAGGTATAAAATTTGTTTTTAAATATCTATCAAGTGTACAGTTTCCGTCTTTGTCAATTGTAAATGCAATTATTGGTCTTTCTATGATTATTTTGTCAAGGTATATTTTCTTTTTCAAAATTGGCAGTACCTTGATTTTTATTGTCATATCTTTTATTTTTAAAAGTTCTTTTTTGTCGGGATATAACAAACCAATGTGATTTGCGTGTATGTTAATATATGGACTTAATGCCGGTTTTATTATTATATTTTCTATACCGACATGTAACCCTGTTTGTTTATTCAGTTCCATTTCTATTAAATCTTTGAATTGAACAGAGTTAATATACTTTGGAAATGCTGCAATAACAGCTAAATATAAACAAAATAAAAAAAGAGCTGTTCCACAAAAAAATCGAATTAAAAATCGTTTAATCTGCATTGTTATTCCGATTCTTACTGCTGTGCATCAGCCCCGCTTACAACTTCGGTTATTTCTTGCGTAATAGCTGCTTGTCTTGCTTTATTATAATCTATTGTAAGTGTTCTTATCATTTCATCTGCGTTATTGCAAGCTGCTGACATTGCTGTCATTCTTGATGCAAGTTCACTTGCTGTTGCCTCAAGTAATGCTTGATATATGATGTTTGCAATATAAAACGGTACCATATGTGTTAAAATTGTTGAAAGTCCCGGCTCAAAATCCATTTCGACAGAATATTTTTCAACATCTTCCTGTGAATCTGTCATTGGTAGAATTTCCCATTCTTCAACAGAATATGACATCATATTTCTAAATCGTGTTGTGATAATTTTCATTTCATCAATGTCTTTATCTACAAATACTTTTGCCATATCTTCCGCAATAACGGTTCCAAGTGCTGAACTTCCCCCTTCTATAAAAGACGGATACGTTTTTAGTATTTCAAAATTAGCACTTTTTTGTTCTCTTTTTAAAACACTTAATGCTTTTTGACCGATAATAAATAGTTTTACTCCAATACCCTGTTCTTGAAGTCTTTTTATTTCTTTTAAAGTATATCGTGCTATATTTGCATTATAGGCTCCTGCAAGACCCTTATCGGATGATATAACAAGTATGCCGACATTTTTAACCGGTCGTTTTTCCAAAAGAATTTTCCAGTTTGAAACAGCTTTATCAGTTTGTATTTCCGAGTCAGGATATGATTTAACCGTAAGCAAAAGACGATGAAACATTTCATTCATTTCTTTTGTAAAAGGTCTTGATGCTTTTACGGCATTTTCACACTTTTTTACCTTTGCTGCCGCAACCATTTTCATTGCTCGGGTAATTTTTTGTGTACTTTTTATGCTTGATATTCTGTCTTTTATATTCTTTTGATTCATTGTTCTATCCGAAGAAACTCATTTTGAATTTATCTATATGTGTACGCAATGCCTGTTTATCTTCATCCGATAAACCTTCTTTGTTATTTAACTTTTTAGCTAAATCCTGCATATTGGCACTGAAATACTCAAACCAGCTTTGTTTAAACTTGTTCATATCCTTGTTATCAACATTGTCAAGATAGCCTTCGTTAGCTGCAAATAATATTGAAACCTGTTCTGCAACGCTTAAAGGTCTATACTGCGGCTGTTTGATAACTTCCGTTAACTTTTCACCTCTCAAGAGTTGATCACGGGTTGCTTTATCTAAATCGCTTGCAAATTGGGCAAATGATGCAAGTTCTCTGTATTGAGCAAGTCCTAATCTCAAATTGCCTGCAACTTGTTTAATTGCTTTTGTTTGAGCGGCACCGCCTACACGAGATACTGATATACCTGCGTTAATAGCCGGTCTTATACCTGCATTGAACAAGTTAGATTCTAAGAAAATTTGACCGTCTGTAATTGAAATAACATTTGTCGGGATGTATGCAGATACATCTCCTGCTTGAGTTTCAATAATAGGAAGAGCTGTTATACTGCCTCCGCCAAGTTCGTTGTTAAGTTTACAAGCTCTTTCAAGCAATCTTGAGTGAAGATAAAATACATCTCCGGGATATGCTTCACGTCCGGGCGGTCTTCTTAATAACAAACTCATTGCACGATATGCCTGTGCGTGCTTTGTTAAGTCATCATATATGATTAATACAGCTTTTCCTTCGTGCATAAACTCTTCCGCAATTGCACATCCTGCAAACGGTGCTATGTATTGAAGCGGTGCGGATGCATTTGCACTTGCGGATACTATTATTGAATAATCCATAGCTCCGTGTACTTCAAGAGTTTTTGCCAGTTGTGCAACAGTTGATGTCTTTTGACCTATGGCAACATATATACAAATAACATCCTGTCCTTTTTGGTTAATAATCGTATCAATTGCAATTGCTGTTTTACCTGTTTGTCTGTCTCCTATGATAAGTTCTCTTTGTCCGCGTCCGATTGGAGTTAATGCATCTATTGCCGTTAACCCCGTTTGTAACGGTTCATTAACAGGTTGTCTTGTTACGATTCCCGGAGCAACTGTATCTATTGCTCTTGTCTTTTCGTATTTTATATCACCTTTTCCGTCAATCGCTTTTCCCGTCGGGTCAACAATTCTTCCAATCATCATATCTCCAACCGGAACTGATGCAATTCTTCCTGTTGTTTTTACTGTCATTCCTTCTTTTATGTTTGTATAGTCGCCTAAAATAACAACACCGACATTATCTTCTTCCAGATTTAATATCATACCAAGTGTGTTATTTTCATCATCAAATTCTACTAACTCACTCGACATCGCATTCTTTAATCCGTACAGTCTTGCAATACCGTCTCCGACTGATAAAACTGAACCTACACTGCTTACATCGGTTGATGCTTCGTAATTTTCAATTTTCGATTTTAAAATTGATGTGATTTCTTCCGGTTTAATCGTTGCCATTTGCTTTTCCTTTTATATCAATTGTTTCTTGATGTTTTTTATCTTTCTTAAAACGGAATTATCTATTGTTTTTCCTTCTATTTCCACAATTAATCCCGCTATTATTTCTGCTTTTACTTCATATTCTATTTCAACTTTTTTTGAAAGAAGGCTTTCTAATTTATTTTTTAATTTTTCTTTTAAGAAATCCTTCATGATTACTGCACTTATTGCCTTTACTGTTATAATTTCCTGTTTATCTAATTTTATTTCATTGAACTTTAATGCTATATCCGGCAGTAAATCCATTTTATAATTATCTGTCAGTAAATATAAAAAATTCAATGTAATTTGTTCTGTTCTTGTCTCGAATAATTCTTTTATTACATCTTTTTTATCTTTGTTTGTAATAACCGGATTTGCAAAAAAGTTACAAAGTTCGCGGCTTGAGCCAAAAGCGTCTGCAACTGTATGCAAATTTGATAAAACAATATCTGTTTTATTGTATTTTTGAGCAATATCAAAAAGTGCTTCCGCATATTTTTTTGATGTTTTTATTTGCTGTGTATTAACTACTTTTGTCATTATGCTACGTCCAAATTGTTGATTGATTCTTCAATTAATCTGTCATGAAGCGTTTCATCATCTTTTAATTTACTGGTTATATTCTTTAGTGCAGATTTAATTGAATTTTCTGCAGTTACTTTTGTAAGTTCGGAGGTTATTTGTGCGAATTCGTTTTTTATTGATTTTTCTTCATTATAAATAATTGTTTGTTTTGCTTGTTGTAGATTTTCCAATGCTTGTCTTTGCAATGAATCAAGAGTGTTTTTGGCTATGTTTCTTATTTCTTCCGTTTCTTCCGGAGTTTTTTCGTAATCAGCTTTTACATAATCCAATCTGTTTAAAGCCTGTTCCTTATTTTTTATTGAATTATTTATGGTGTCAGTAGTTTTTTGAACAGAATCTTGTATTATTTTTTTAATTTTAGGTATACATAAAAATCCTAAAACTATTGCTAAAAACAAAAAATTAATTGTATTTGAAGCTATGATGTTTTCCCAAGAAAAATCAAACATTTTCTGCCCCCAAAATTTTACTTGTTATAATTTTTGAAAAATCCTCCGAACTTTGATTGAGCTCGTTTTGTGCAATCTTTGCTTCGTCATTTAGTTTATTTTTTTCTGCTTCCGTTCTGTCTTTCTGTTCTTTGGAAAAATTTTCTAAAATAACTTTATTTTCCGTTTTAAATTTTTCAGAACCATCATCTACCGAAACTTTTGCTTCTGCTCTTGCTTTAGCAAGTTCACTTTGTTTCTGTTCTGAAATCTTTTCAGAATTAATATTTGCTTTTTCCGTATCCTGTTCATTCTTATCAATAAATGCTTTTCTTTCTTCCATAATCTTTATAACAGGTTGATAGAAAATAGCATTCATAATGAAAACGAATACTATAAAACTTAAAGCAGATATTAAAAACGTAGCATTAAATTCCACTGATTAAATCCTCTTTAGCCCATTAATCCGGATAATTTCATTGCGATTACAAATGCGTAAATAGCACAAGCTTCTGATAATGCAGCACCTAAAAGAAAGAACATAAAAGCTTTACCTGCAATTTGGGGCTGTCTTGCTACTGATTCCAACAAACCTTTTGTTGCAACACCTATACCAACTCCGGCACCTATTGCACCAAAACCTATTGCTACGCCGGCTCCTAATTGTGCTAAATCTGTTGTCATTTATTTCTCCTTTCGATATTTTTATTTTAAAAAGTATTCTATTGCTTAAAATATTAAGCTGTTTCTTCTTCTTCAATTGCTGAGGCTATGTATACTATTGTAAGCATTGTGAATACCAATGCCTGTACAAAGGCTACCAAAAGTTCATATAACATAAACGGAATAGGAAGCCCCCAAGCACATAAACCAATTAATGCACTTATAAGTATTTCTCCGGCTAATATATTTCCAAACAAACGGAGAGCTAATGTTAAAGGTCTTGTGAACATATCTAATATTTCTACCAAAAACATAATTATATCAGGTAAGCTGAAGCCGTTTATAAAGAATTTCAGTTTT
>JBJEGL010000258.1:0-1734 GCA_051875035.1 Candidatus Gastranaerophilaceae bacterium
ATAAGTATCAAAAGGAGCACAAATCGGAGGATGCTCGTGAACGGAAATTCCGATTCCATGTCCTGTTGAATGATTGAACAAGTATCCGTTTTTCTTTTCTGATTGAAGCTTTTTACGAACAGTTAAATCAATATCTTGCCAAGTCGTATCTTTATTATATTTTTTCGTATATGCATGAATAAACGATTTTAGAACTTTCGTATAAATTCTTCGTGACTCTTCAGACGGGGTTCCTTTAACGAAGGTCCTTGTTATATCGGTAGCAATTCCGCCTTCAAAATATCCGCCGCAATCAATCATTATCAAATCACCGTCTTTTAACATTTTAGACTTAGAGGCTACACTGTAATGAATAATTGAAGAATTAGAACCTGAAGCAATAATTGGTTTAAAACTCTGAGCAAAAGCACCTTCTTCTTGAAAATATTGTGTTATTGCACAATATAAATCATATTCCGAAAGCTGCTCATTTGAACTTATTAATTTATCCATTTTAGCTAATACTGTGTCTGTATGGTAAAATGCCGATTTTAAATGTTCAATTTCCGAATTGTATTTTTGAGATTTAATATCAAAAATATTCGTATTTTTCACTTTGTTTGAAGGCGAAATTTGAGCAAAATCAGCTTGTGAAACAGAAGCTTTATCCACTAAAACGGTTTTGTTTTCTATTTTTGAAAGTTCTGTACGGAAATCCGACAATTTTTTTATAAATAAACCGTCAAAAGAATATGGAATTTTGGAATTGGTAAACAAAGTCAAAGAATTATTTGTCAAAATTGCCTTTGCTCTTGGTGCCGCAGAATACGGGAAGTCATAATTCCTTAAATTGGTTAAATAAGAAAAATTAACAGGAAAAGTAACAATCAATACTTCATTGTCTTTCAATTTTGAAGCAAATTTATGAAATTTTTCTTCTGCATTGTACCGTGTAATTTTAGAAGAAACTTCAATTAAATTAACGTTTGTATAGTTGTTTTGTGAAATATCATCAAGAGGGTCGGTGTTACAATATTTTATTGAAATATTTTTCTTTGCAGCGACTTTTGATAAATTTTCACAAAATTTTGCAGAAACCTTATTTGCAGTTATAATCAACACCGAGTTATTATTTAAAACTCTAACTATCTCTTCAATAGGAGAGCATCCTTGCTGTATTTTTAATACAGTAACAATGTCATGATTGACTTCATTGTCAGCCTGTTCGTGATACCTGCCGTCAGCAATTTGAAAGATTTTGTCATTTGTAACAATGCAGTCACCCATTGAACTGGAAAAATTCGTAACTTTGTATCTTGAATTTAAAGGCAAAATATTATATTCAGACAAAAACTCATCTGCTGAATTAATAAGAATTGCATCAGCTTTTTCAACATTTAAAAAATTTCTAAGTATCTGAACAGCGTTTTTCATTTCGAAATATTAATCTTTCTTTGTAACTAAAATCAAATGCCAGCCGAATTGAGTTTGAACAGGTTCTGTAACCTTGTTTAATTCAGCATCAAATGCAGCATCTTCAAATGGCTTAACCATCATTCCTCTGCCAAATGAACCAAGTGCTCCTCCATCGCCGCCGGAAGGACATAGAGAATATTTTCCTGCAGCATGCGGAAAATCTATTGCTCCCGACTCAATTTCCTGCTTTATTTTTTTTGCTTCTTCTTCTGTTCTTACGAGAATGTGGCTTGCTTCGACAGTATTTGTCATAATTTACTCCTATTTCTGTAAATTAGT
>JBJEGL010000259.1:0-1726 GCA_051875035.1 Candidatus Gastranaerophilaceae bacterium
AAAAACAAAGGAACTATTTCAACTTTGTAATTGCACTGTAACACTTTATTTTTTTGAAATGATTACTTATGTTGAAAAAATAGGTACAACCTAACCTACAAAATTTTTAATGGTTTTATTTTTTGTTATACTCGTAAGGCAAACACCCGCCATTGTTTTTCATTGTTTCATTAACGTTAATGTCGTCAAAATAAATTATTCTCAAAACCCTTTTGTATGTATCCAAACCCATAAATTCGAGGAATACTTGATGATTAGAATTTTTATATAGTTTTTCTAAAAATTGTTTACTAAAAACACCTTTTTCAATAACTTTGTCAATGCTCAAATTTTTTTATAAGCCTGCTTGTATGACCTGTGGAATTTTGATGTTTCATAACAATCAATACCGCCTTACAGGAAAAGAGTTATTATTTTGCAGTTTGGCATCAATCGTGTCCCCGTCTTTTATTTTGTCGGTATATACACAACATGTGATATCAATATAGCAATTAAGATATAAAAATGTAAGATGAGAAAATTATAATATTTAAGCAAGTTGTAGGTTCTATTATAAAAGAGGTTAGAAGTTCTAAATCAAATATATCAATAAATAAATTTGCGAATGAATTTGACTTAGATAAAGGTAATCTGAGTCGAATGGAAAAAGGGAAATATAGTATTCATTTAATTACGGCATATAAAATTTCAGAAGCTTTAGGAATAAAATTTTCTGAATTTGCAAAATTATTAGAAGAAAGATTAGGGGAAAACTTTACTTTAATCGACCAATAATATTGAACATAATTTTATATTTACTGTCATTTCGAACTTGTGATTCTTATAACTTAAATATTTATAAATAGTTTGTAGGGTATAAAAAATAACGTTTGCATCGATTTAACTTAGGAGCAAAATAGTGACGGAAAATAACGTTTTGAAACTATCAGGTAATTCGTTGTCATTTCTGTATATGCCAAATATAATGCTTTATTAATACTTAATGATATGATTTGATATTCTGACTATTAATTTACTATGAAAACAAAGTTATAATTCAACGTTTTGCATCATTTCAATAAGAGTAGAAATAGTATTATCCATACTCACACTATCAGAAACTCTTTGTTGCAAAAAGGCGTTGATTTGCGGCATATATTCAATTGCAATGTCTAATTTAGGATTACTTCCCGGGTTATACATACCTACATCAATCATATCTTTATTTTCGCGGTACAAAGACATTAATGTACGCATTTTAGCAGCAGCAGCTTTATGTTCGGGAGAACAAATAGCTCCGAAAAGACGGCTGATACTGCCCAAAACATCAATAGCAGGATAGTGATTCATTTCCGCAACTTTTCTTGACAAAAATATGTGACCATCCGTAATACCACGAACAGTATCAACTACAGGGTCATTAATATCATCACCTTCCATTAGCACTGTATATAATGCAGTAATTGAACCTTTGGGAGAGTTTCCTGCTCTTTCAAGAACTTTTTGAAGCCAGGAAAATATCGAAGGTGGATAACCTTTCATTGTTGGCGGTTCACCAATAGACAAACCAACTTCACGACCCGCCATAGCACAACGGGTTACGGTATCTGTCATTAAGAATACTTTTTTACCTTGGTCCCTGAAATATTCACAAACAGTTGTTGCCGTATGTAAGCACTTTTGTCTGATCAAAGGTGGCTGGTCACCTGTTGAACAAACAAGAACAGACTTTGCCATACCGACGGGT
>JBJEGL010000260.1:0-6460 GCA_051875035.1 Candidatus Gastranaerophilaceae bacterium
CTTTATTATTTACAATAGGCCAAATTAACTTATCAATATCATCCGCATTATATTGATTATCTGCATCAATATTTACAATAATATCTGCCCCGTTATCTATGCAATATTGTAAACCAAGCGTGAACGCTTTTGCTAATCCCATATTTGAATGTAATGTCAATATGTGTTCTACACCATAATCTTGTGCTATATAAGGAGTTCTGTCAGTACTTCCATCATTAATAACAAGAATCTCCACTTTGTCTATGCCTTCATAATGCCTTTTTATGGAGGCAAGGGTTAAAGGTAAGGAAATTTCTTCATTATATGCCGGAATTTGAATTATAAGTTTCATAAATATTTATTTCTTTTTTATTTTTAACACATCATTAGTTTACAATGTTTTTATAATATCATAAAATATGAATTATGAAACATAAAAATATTTATTTGAAATTATTCTTAATTACTTTATTCGCATTTCTTATAAGGTTTATGTGTATCAATAAACCGGAAGGTTTATGGAATGATGAATATATCAGCTGGTATATTTCTACTCAACCTTTATTCACTGAGTTTATTAATGCTGTTTTCAAAAATTGTCATATGCCTTTTTATTATTGTTATTTAAAAATTTGGCAATTCGTATTTGGCAGCAGTGATTTTTATTTAAGGATTTCTTCTTTAATTCCCGGCGTTTTAAGTGTTATTTCTATGTTTTTTGTTGGTAAAAAATTAAAAGACGATAATTGCGGTTTACTCTGTGCATTGTTTACTGCTTGCAGCGGATTTTTAGTATATTTTTCTCAAGAAGTAAGATTTTATTCAATCCTTTTCTTATTTTCATCTTTGTCCTTATTATTTACTCTTAATCTTATTGAAAATCAAAGCCGCAAAAATTATATTCTGTTTTGTTGTTCTAATATTTTTATAATGCTCACCCATACTATCGGTTTTGTATTCGTTTTTTTCGATTTTTTATTTTTATTCACTCTGTTGAAAAAACAAAATAAGATTAGCAACAAAACAATATTTTTAATCATTGGGGCAACAATTGTCTCAATGCTTCCCTTTGCACCTTTTTTGTATAAAACTCTCACGGCAAGTTATATTTCTCAATTTTGGTCTGATTTTTCATTTACTAAGTTATTCTTTGTTTTTGCGGACTATGTTTCGCCAATTCAAATAAATATTATCAATACACCTATTAATGTAACCGCATTCCTTTTTAACAGAGGAAAATTTAATTACAATTACTTTATTTTTGCCGTTATTCCATTATTAATTGCTGCAATAGCTATTATAAACGCCTTAATTATTAAAAGCAGCGAAAAAATAAGATTAATTTCTGTTTGGGCTTTTTGTACATTAATTATAATGATAATTGCTTCCTTAACAGGAAAAATGGTTTTAATTACAAAATATACTGTTGAAATCTATCCTATCTTTATTGCAATTACCGCAATCGGCTTATACAATTTACGACCTGAAATAGTCAGAACTCTTTTTGTTTTATGTTTTTTCGGATTATCTTTTTTCTATCTTTCAATGAGTGATTCTGCACCGCAAAAGTTAAATCGTTCCGAAGGACATAAATTAGCTGCTGATTTAATGATTAAAGCAGACTTAAAGAAAAATGACAAAATATTACTTATTTATTACCATACAGATAGATTCGGAAAATATATAAATACTTCCGATTATTATATTGATTCGGTTACGAAATATAATTTCCAATATAAATTAATGCACAATCCTCCTCAACATTTTGAAGTAATTCAAAATGGTAAAGAAATGTTTTTCGATTCCTTTAAGTCTTCTGATAATGAATTCTTTGACAGATTTTTAAAAGAACAATTTTTTGACACAATGCAAAAAGGTGATAAATTTGCACTTGTTTCATTAAATTCAGTAGCTTTTATTAATCAAAAACGAATGCAATCTATTGTTAATAATGAAGCTTTGTATAAAAGAATGCCTTTTTTATTTTTAATTTTTTCTCATATTACAAATATGACACAACAACAAGCTGACAAATATTTAAAACCTGTTTTCAATGAAAAATCAGGAATGTGGGAAATTTTTGTATGGGAAAAAGTCTAATCAGGTATACCGATATCTTTTGTTATGCCTAAATTTTGTTTAATATTCTTTTGGATTTCAGGATAATTATCAATATTATTTTCCCTCAAAAATTCAAAGGCTTCTTTTCTTGCACATTCTAAAATTTTAATATCTCTGGTTAAATCAGTAAGATTTAACTCCGGCAATCCGCTCTGTCTTATTCCCAAAAATTCTCCGGGACCTCTTATTTCCAAATCCTTTTCCGCAATAACAAAGCCGTCATTCGTTTCCGTCATAATGTTAAGTCTTGCCATTGTGTCTTGAGAGGAAGATGATGAAACTAATACACAATATGACTGTAAACTGTTTCTGCCAACCCTGCCCCGAAGCTGGTGAAGTTGAGAAAGTCCGAAACGTTCGGCATTTTCAATAACTATAACCGTTGCATTAGGAACATCAACACCAACTTCCACAACCGTTGTACTGACAAGTACATCGTATTCTTTATTCTTAAAAGCTTTCATTACTTCATCTTTTTCATCAGGTTTCATTTTTCCGTGTAGTAGTCCGACCTTTAAATCTTTAAATTCTCCGTTTCTCAGATTTTCCGCTTCTGTTGTTGCCGCTTTTGCCGAAATTGTTTCAGATTCATCAATAAGAGGAAAAACAATGTATGCCTGATGACCTTTTGTTGCCTCAAGTTTAATCAAGTCTAAGGCTTTTTTACGCTGAGAAGCTCTGATTAATGTTGTTTTAATTGATTTTCTTCCAGCAGGAAGTTCATCAATTACAGTTAAATCCAAATCTCCGTGAACAGTAAGTGCTAATGTTCTCGGAATCGGAGTTGCACTCATTGTTAACATTTGAGGTATTGCTGCCTTATTTTTCAAAGCATTTCTTTGCTTAACACCAAATCTGTGCTGCTCGTCAATGACTACTGCTCCAAGATTTTGAAACTCTATATTATCTTGAATTAGAGCATGAGTTCCGACGGCAATATTTATTTGCCCGTTTCTCAAGTCTGTTTCTAACTTATTTCGTAATTTTTTCGGATTTGAAGAAGTAAATAGAGCAGTATTTATACCCAACGGTGTCAATAATGAAATAAAGTTATTAAAATGCTGTGCGGCAAGAATTTCCGTAGGAGCCATAATGGCAGCTTGGTATCCATTTTCTATTGCAGCAAGAAGCATTGTGCAGGCAACAACTGTTTTTCCCGAGCCTACATCCCCTTGAAGCAGTCTTTGCATCGGTTTATCAGAGTTGATATCGGTAAAGATTTCATTTATTGCATTTTTTTGTGCGTTTGTAAGCTCAAAAGGAAGATTTTTTAAAAATCTTTGAACAAGTCCGTCGCTGTTAATTTTCAAAGGTATTGTACTTTGTTTATTTGTATATTCTTGTTTTATAAGACCCATTTTAAGTTCAAGTAAAAACAATTCTTCAAAAACAAGTGTTGTTCTCGCTGTTTCCGCATCTGTAGAATTTGCCGGAAAATGAATAGATTTTAGGGCATCTATTTTGTTAGAAAGAGTATATTTTTCTCTTATTGCATCAGGAATTACATTGGCAATTTGGTTTTCATAATCTTTTAACGCATTAGAAACCGCTCTGCGAATGGTTTTTATATTCAAATTTTCGCAAAGTGCATATACGGGAACTATTCTTCCCATATTCAAACTATCATTTTCAAAAAAATCACCGTCTACAATTTGATATTCCGGTTTCCCGATTGTATATTTTTTGGAATAATTATCAAATTTAACTTTTCCTGAAACCATTATTTTTGAACCTTTAGGAAATTGGGATTTGTATCTTTCCACCATAAATCGATTTGTACTTGCGTAAAAAAATGTCAAATCCATTGAACCGGATTCATCAGAAATTTTTATACTTAAAACCGTTAATTTATTTTTACTCGTAAAACTTTTAATTGCGGTAATTGTACCAAAAACAGTTACATCGCTGCCTTCAATTAAATTCTTTATCAAAACTCTTGAAGAATAATCAATATATTTTTTGGGATAATAAGTTAACAAGTCATATATTGTATATATGCCGATTTTATTAAGAAGAATAGATGTTTTCGGACCTACTCCTCTTAAATAAGTAACGTCTTTTGTATAAATGTCCTCGGCTTGATTTTTCTTAGATACTGTTTCCTGTGCTTGTTCTTCTTTTGGTGAAAGTTCTTTTTTTAACAGGGTTACAAATCTTGTTATGGTACGTTTCCTCGTCACAAATGTATCATACGGATAAAATTCAAAACTTGAAATTAATGCTTCCCATTTAGGATTTTTGCCCAGTCTCTCGCAGATTTTTTTGGTTTCAGCTTTCATAAAAGAGGAAAACGGACATTTTTTCCCTTTTATATCTATATACTGATGTTTAATTTCAATATCTATTGCCGCCTTTAATTTAGCAAGTTCCGACTTTGAAATAACATTTTCCATTATTCCTCCGAAACCCTTAAAACTTCATAGACGTTGATTTTTTGCTTTTTACCTTTCATTTCAACATCACTGATTTTGATAACATCCGCAATTTCTTTTACATAATTATATGTATTTTCCGTAATTAAAAATTCTGTTTTGTATAACCTGTTTGCCGATTCCGTTCTGCTTGCAAGATTGACTGTATCTCCGATTACCGTATATTCACAGCGGTCTTTTGTTCCGACATAACCGACAAAAACTTCTCCAGTGTTAATCCCAATACCGGCAGTTATTTTTTCTTTACCGAGTGCCTCTTGCATTATTCTAAATGTTTTTAATTTTTGAAGAATTTCTTTTCCTGCTTTTACGGCATTTTTAGCATGTTCTTCGGGACTTTTACCGTTAAAAACAACAAGAAGAGCATCCCCGATAAACTTATGAACAATTCCATGATTTTTTGTAATTACAGGAATAATTTCCCTAAAATAATTATTCAGAATCTCCGTAACAGTTTCGGCAGTACGTTTTTCAGATATTGCAGTAAAACCTCTTATATCAATAAACATAACCGTAAGAAGTTCTTTTGTTCCTCCTGAAGCAACCGTTTGTGCTTCATCTATATTTTCGAGAACTTTGTCTGCCACATATTTCGCAACTACTTGCTTAATCTTTTTTGTCGTTTTAGTTTTCGCAGTAACAGCACTTATATATGCAAATATCAGAAGTGATGTTTGAGTTAAAATTATTGCACTTCGAGTAAATGCTGCACTTTCTTTTATAAGTGCAAATGCGAAAAATAAATATATTAAAAATAATAAAAATGCACCGCTTACTGCGATTGCTCTTGAAAATTTTGCAAGTGAAAAATATGTAACAACACAAAAAATTACTGTTAGTCCGAAAGACACAATCGATGCAACATCTCTGTCAAGACTGTTTATACACGGCAAATTTATGCATATTATGGAAACAATTGCAATTGCTAATAATAGAAGGATTTTTAATATATTATTTTTCATAAAATCTTAAATTCTGACTTTTCCTTGTCTGAAAATTATTATTTCATTTTCAGAAACACCTGCAACTGTTGACGGCTCTCCGGTTGCTTTTTCATCTTCATCCTCTAATATAATATCTACAAGCTGTCCGATATTTTTTACTGCGGATTTATACGTTAATGCCGGAGATTGCCCTGAAAGATTTGCACTCGTTGTTGCAAGAACTCCTCCGTCTATTAAACTGCATAATTTTTGAAAAGTCTTATTTGCGGGAACTCTTATGCCGACAGTATCTTTATTTGATGTTATAAAAGAAGGAGTTTTTTCTGAACGCTCTAAAATCACCGTCAATGCTCCGGGAAAATGTGTTTCCATAAGGCTTTTTGCATTCACGGGAATATTTTGCACATAAGGATATAATTTTTCTTTTTTATCAGACATCAATATTAATGGTTTGGACATATCTCTTTGTTTCAATTTATAGATTTTATCTACACCTGCTTTATTATCGGGAAGGCAGCCTATTCCCCATACAGTATCTGTTACAAAGGCAATTACACCACCGTTTTTCAAGGTTTGATTTAATTTTTCAACAAATTCTTTATCGTTTGAAATTTTCATAAATTCTTACCGCCGTTTCTTTAACAAATTCTACTCTGAAAATTAATGCCAGCAATACATATATTATGCTGCATAATATAAGCATTACAAATGTTTTAATTGCAACAAAAAACCAATTTGTATAATCTAAAACAAAAAATGAATTATATATAAAAAAGCTTATTCCATAAGTCAGAACAGCCGCAACTCCGGTTTTAAATATATTTTTAAAATATATACCGTAGTGCATGTCCATTTTTTTTCGTAAAAGCAATCCGAGCCACGTTGCATTTATCAAGGTTACAAGTGTCGTAGAAAAAGTAATACCGCCTATTCCGAGTCGTTTAACAAGAATAAAGATCAATAAAAACTTAAGTATAATTG
>JBJEGL010000261.1:0-1709 GCA_051875035.1 Candidatus Gastranaerophilaceae bacterium
TCTCGTATAATATAATTATCATCAAAACCAAAGATAATTGTATTATACTTTTCCTTTCTTTAAATTTTTTATTTTAACAACTGCAATTATCTGTTTTGTTGATAAAATGTAGTTGTTTTTTATTTTGCTTATAGCAAAGGTCATCTACCTTTGATATAATATATATGGGCACTGTGGATTTGTTCATTTTAATTACAGCTTTGACTGTTCAAAGGAGACTCAAACCACAGCATTTCGCCTTAATTGTTAATCAGTTAGTTAACGCTTTGACGTTTTTATTTGCGAGATTACATTGTCGGAATTCTTGTGGCAAACAAGCAGTGCTAATTAAATTTTAAGGAGGTTTTAACCTAATGTATTTTGTTGGAATTGATGTTTCCAAATACAAGCATGATTGCTTTATCGTATCTTCTGACGGTGAAGCTCCTTTTGGTGTGTTTTCTTTCGAGAACAACAAAAATGGTTTTCAATTGTTGCTTGACAGATTAGATTCTCTTGATTCTTCTGAAGAAAAAAGAATAGGGTTTGAATCTACAAGTCATTACACTTTAAACCTTAAGCTGTTCCTTGAAAAACATCACTACACGTTTATGGAGTTTCAGCCGGCTTTGATTAGTCAATACGGAAAAGCTCTATCGCTTAGAAAGACTAAAACCGATGCAATAGATTCTCAGACTATTGCTCGTTGGTTAATGACAGTAGAGTACAAACCCTATCCACTATCATTTTACCACAATTATTCTCTAAAGTCACTAACAAGATTAAGATTTTCTTTAATTAAGCAAAGAACTTTTTATTTAATCAGGCTTACTGACATTTTAGACCATATTTTCCCTGAGTTTAAACCGTTTTTCAATAATAATTTTAGTGCTACAGCTTTACATATCCTTGAAAAATACGGTTCACCCGAAAAAATTGCAGCATTCAGAACTACTTCGTATGATGAACTTCGTAAAATTTCAAGAGGTAAGTTTTCTATGCAAAAATTTCTTGCATTAAAAGACCTTGCTAAAAATTCAGTTGGTGTTTCCAATCGAATTTTTGAAATGGAGCTTTCTTGCATTTTGCGGCTCTATCGTCAAATTGATGAAGAAATCACCAATATTGAAACTGAAATTAAAGCTCTTACTCTCGAACTTAACAGACCTTGTCTCACTATTCCGGGAGTTGGTGTTTTATCTGCTGCAATTATACTTTCCGAATATGGTGATATATCCAAATTCAAATCACCGGGACAGATGCTTTCTTTTGCAGGTTTAGAACCGGGATATTTCCAATCCGGTCAATCGGAGCATACAGGTCATATGGTTAAGCGTGGTTCATCACATTTAAGATGTGCTATTATTAATTGTTGCTTACCTTTAATTCAGTTTAATATGACTTTTGCCGAATTTTATGCTAAAAAGCGTGCCGAAGGTAAGCCACACAGGGTTGCTATGTCTCATGTTGCCAAAAAACTTATCAGGCTGATTTATACACTTGAAACAACAAACCAACCTTTTGACGCAGACAAGCTTCGATGACTAACTTCTAAAACATATACTTTAGACTTTTTAAAAAATCCATTTTAAAAGGTCTG
This sequence comes from Candidatus Gastranaerophilaceae bacterium, assembly GCA_051875035.1. GTDB lineage: Bacteria > Cyanobacteriota > Vampirovibrionia > Gastranaerophilales > Gastranaerophilaceae > RUG841. The sequence continues at coordinate 1,580 of JBJEGL010000261.1, forward strand.
TTTGCCATGCAATCATTTATTTTAAAAAATTCTTTTAACTTTTTTCTAAAAAACTATTGACTTTTAATAGTTAGTCTCCTTTTCAAATAAAAATCAAACAATCGTTCCGAACGCCTGTTCGAGATTTATT
>JBJEGL010000262.1:0-6378 GCA_051875035.1 Candidatus Gastranaerophilaceae bacterium
TGTCTTGCAGAATCCATCACAAGTTGTCTGATTTTTTCAGCACTTTTATTTTTCGGAAATGTTATTTTTTTGAAAATCTTCCTTTGCAAGTTTCGGTTTGTCTTCTGCACCTTCTGTTGCATGTCTTAAAGCATAATCACCGCCTGCAATAATTCCGACAACCATTGTTTCGGGAACGGAAAATGTAGGAGGACATTCTGAAGCATCTAAAACACCCAATCTCCCGCTTGTACCTGCTCCAAAATACAAAAGGCGTCCGCCTTTGTTAAAATTTTCAACTATAATATCAATGGCTTCAGCAATTTGAGGAAGACTGTTTTTAACTGCATTAACGGCAAAAAAATCTTCATTATTAATCATTTCAACAATATTTAATGTTGGAGAAATGTCAATGTTGACAGTGTTTTGATTAATCATTTCCGTTTGAGATTGCATAATTTACTCTCATTCAACTATTTTGATACCATCTGAAATTGTTTTTAAATTTTCGTGGACAATAAATTTTTCGGAGTCAAAATCCATATCAAATTTATCTGCAAAAACAAAAAAAACAGGACCGCTTCCAGACATAAAAGAATGTTTTATATTGTTTTTCATATTGTTAACATCATCATATTTGTGTCTTAAAGGCAGTTCCAAATCATTATGCATAAGAGATTCATCTGTTTGTCCTTTTGAGATTAAAGGAATAAGTGCTTTTGTAGAATATTTGCATTCCTTATTTTTAAAAGCATCGTATGCTTGGAAAGCTTCTTTTGCACTAATTTTTAAACCTTTAGGCTTGATAACAGAAACAGGCAAAGACAAAAACGGTATGGATTGAATGTTTTCCCCTCTTGATGTACAAACTGCACAGCCGCCTTTTAAACAAAAATTCAAATCCGAGCCTAAAGAAGCACAAATTTCATTAATTTTAATGTCATCTAAAATTTCATTATAAAGTTTGTTTAATGCAAACAAAATTGCTGCGGCATCTGTACTTCCACCTGCCAAACCGGCAGCAACGGGAATATTTTTTTCTATATATACAGATAATTTGCAATCCGAAATACAAGCAGCTTTAAAAAATTTTTCAGCAGCTTTCCAAACTAAATTAGAATTATCATACGGAATTTCGTCAGAATTACCGGAAAGATTTATATTTATTCCGTTACCGTCTTCAATAGTTACGGTTAAATAATCATAAAGGCTGATTGCATGCATAATGCTTTCAAGGTCATGATAACCGTCTTTGCGGCAATTCACTATATCAAGGGAAATATTTATTTTTGCAGGAGCCTGAACTTTTATTCTTTTCATAAATTTTCCTTTAATTTTTCGGATAATGTGCCGAGTTCTTCAATTGAAAGAGTTTCTCCTCTTACGGATTCGGGGATATTCAATTCAACAAGTGTTTTTTGAACAGCTTCTTTTGAAAATCCACCGTTCATTAAAGAATTTTTAATATTCTTTCTTCGTGTTCCAAAGCATGCTTTCGTAACTTTTTTAAAAAATGAATAATCATTAAGTTTAAGGAGCGGTTCTTTTCGCACATCAAATTTAATTATTGCGGAATTTACTTTAGGAGCGGGGAAGAAAGACTTTGAACGAACAAATTCTATCATTTGCGGAACGGCATTAAAACTTGCTAATATCGTCAAAAGTCCGTATGCTTTTCCTTCGGATTTTTCTGTGGCACAAATACGTTGTGCTGCTTCAAATTGTGTCATCATAACAATTTCCGAAATTGATTTGCGGTTTTTATTATCCAAATCGTCCACTTCACCTAAAAGATGGGCTAAAATAGGACTTGTAATGTAATATGGAATATTTGCAACTATTTTTAAGTTTTGACCGAATTGAGATAAATCTGTTTTCAAAATATCATTGTGAATAATTTCAAGATTTTCTGCATCAATTTTATTTAATTCATGAACCATATCTTCATCAAGCTCAATTGCAATAACTTTTTTTGCAAGTTTTACAAGTTGTTCGGTAACAAAACCAAGTCCTGCACCGATTTCAACAACGATATCATCTTCTGAAATATCCGCAGTATCAATAATTGTTGCGATAACATTTTCATCAATTAAAAAATTTTGTCCGAGTCTTTTTTTTGCTCGAAATAATTTTGCTCTTTCAAAGTAATTCATAACACTAATAATAATAATACAAACTTAATCGAAACAAAATCTTTTTGCATTCGTCAAAAATATCGGTAAAAGAATTTTTGGAGTATGAAATGAGTGAAATCTATTGTGCTGAAAGCAATTATGATATTGAAACAAATACAGATAATAATGAAGAAAATCCAACAACATTTAATACGATTGTTTACAAAGATGATTTGCTTCAATCTTATCTTAAAGACATTGGTCGCATAAAATTATTAAAAACTAAAGAAGAAATAGAGCTTGCGGAAAAAATAGCAAACGGAGATACGGAAGCAAAGAAAAAACTTATACGTTCAAATTTGCGGCTTGTCGTAAGTATTGCTAAGAAATTTACGGGACAGGGTGTATTGTTTTTAGATTTGGTACAGGAAGGCTCTTTAGGTTTGATTCGTGCAGCAGAGCGTTTTGACTATAAAAAAGGTTTTAAATTCAGTACTTATGCAACCTGGTGGATAAAACAAACAATCGTAAGAGCTATTGCAAATAATGCAAAAACTATAAGAATTCCCGTTCACATGGCAGAAAAAATAAGACAGTACAAAAAAACTGTGATTGAATTGTCTACGAAATTGGATAGAGAACCAACGCTTGAAGAATTGTCCGAAAAAATGAAAATTTCAGTCAAAAAAATTCAAAATATAATTAATGCTATGCATAAAGACCCGATAAGTCTTGAAACACCCGTGACAGAAAATCTTACAATAAGCGATTATATTGAAGATACTAATTCCGAGTTTCCTGAACAAAGAGTGCAAAAATATTTTTTGAAAAAAGATATCGGAAAACTATTACAAGAATTAACTCAAAGAGAACAAAAAGTTTTGATTGAAAGATTCGGTATAAATGGTGCAAATCCTAAAACACTTGAACAATTAGGAAAAGAAACAGGGTTCTCAAAAGAAAGAATTCGCCAAATAGAAAGTTTTGCACTCTTAAAATTGCGTCAGTCTAAAAAGAAATTAAAAATGAAAGAATATATAAGCTGACAAAAATACTCTTCTCAAAGTAGTGTTCAAAATAATAAAATAACCATGCCGAATATCAGCCAAGTTGAAATATTATTAATTTCATACAAATATAATTGTTACACTAAACTTGTTTACGTAATATATATAAAGATTTGTATTCTATTTAATGCCTCCGTTTTTGAGCTTTTGTTCATGCTTTTGAATTTATTCGGATGCACCATTTTAAAAGCCTCGATTTCGAGGCTTTTTTTATTTTTTTATTGTTAAGAATAATAAACATTCTACTGTTGACACCAAAAACGAATAACGGTACACTCTTTAATAGAATAGAATAGAATGACTATTTTTGTGTTCAATTAGGCTGTTTTGAAGCTAAATTTTATAAATCATACAGAATCAATATATTTACATAATAATGGTTTAGATATATAATTGTAACAGTTATTTTCATAATAGGAGAAAGAGATGGCTTCGTTTTTTGATTCTGTAAGAACAGTTATGGGAAGTAAGAGAGTTGCATTTAAATTTATATTTATTTCGGCAATATTATCTTATCCTTTGTATCAGGTTCTCTCGGGACCGTTCAAGGGTTGGGGTGATATGTGGACTATTTTAGCCGTTATTGCGACTATTTTTTATCTTGGGTATATTATGATTGCCTCTTCTAATTTGATTAATGAGGAAGCTGAGTTATTTATCGGTTTTTTAAATCCTTTTAAAATTCTTGCTGCAGGGTTGGGAGGAATAATAGCTGTTCTTCCTGTTTCTGTCGGAATGTATTATGCAGGAATTTCTTTATATTCTGCAATGGTAGAAAGAGCTTTACCTGTTACTGCAATAAGTGTAACTGTATTTTTTGTTGAAGTCCTTTTGCTTGGAGTTTTGGCTGTACAAATGATGTTATTTGCATATAAGTATAATCCTCTTTCTGCGTATAATGTTCTGCATATTGTTAAAAATTTCCCGGATTTTGCTTTGAAGAGTGTTCCTGCAATATTTGGTGATGTATTGTTGGGTGCTGTTGCTGCGGGATCCATTCTTATACCTGTATACAAAATATTTGGGTCCGGATATATATTTTTTATGCTTATAGTATTGCTTATTACATTTTTGTTTGCTTTTTTAACAAATTTTTATGCTCAACTTGCTTTAGAAAATATTGTTCTGACTCGTAAGGTTGAGTATGATGAAGGTGCCGGTGATGTTTTAGACCAAAGTTTATTGACCAAAAAGGACAATAAAAAGAAAAAGAAAGTTAAAAAGAAGTAATTAACTTTTTAAATTTCTTAAAGCAGTTAATTTATCTCTAATTTCGGCAGCTCTTTCAAAATCGAGAAGACCTGCCGATTTTTTCATTTCTTTTTCAAGTTTTGCAATTAGTTTCGGTAAGTCTTTTGTTTCAATCTTTTCTTGAACCATGCCTTCTGCTACTACGTCTTCAATATTCCTGAAACTTGCAAGCATGGTTAACAGATTATTTTCGATAGGTTTAATAATTGTTTTTGGAATTATATTGTGTTTTTTGTTATATTCAATTTGAATTTTTCGACGTCTTGATGTTTCGTCAATAGCAATTTTCATACTATCGGTTATTTTATCCGCATACATAATTACTTTAGAATCAGCGTTTCTTGCTGCTCTTCCGATTGTTTGTATCAAGCTTGTTTCAGAACGTAAAAATCCTTCTTTGTCGGCATCTGTAATTATAACAAGAGATACTTCCGGTATATCGAGACCTTCTCTTAAAAGGTTAACACCTACGAGGACATCAAATTCTCCGAGTCTTAAATCCCGTAAAATTTCAATTCTTTCAATAGATGTAATTTCACTGTGAAGATATCTTGCTTTTATGCCTGCTCTTATAAGATAGTCAGAGAGAGCTTCTGCTGTTTTTTTCGTTAAAGTTGTGATTAATATTCTTCCTTTTTTCTCTGTTGTATTTGAAATTTCTGCAATTATATCATCTATTTGATTAACAGTTGGTCTTACAAAAATTTCAGGGTCTAAAAGACCTGTTGGTCGAATAATTTGTTCGATGAGTGCTGCAGATGTTTTTCTTTCAAATTCTGCGGGTGTTGCGGATATAAAGATTTTTTGGTTTACTCTATTCCAAAATTCCTTTGCTTTTAATGGTCGGTTATCTTTTGCACAGGGCAATCTGAATCCATAGTCAACAAGAGTATCTTTTCTTGCTCTGTCTCCAGCATACATTGCATTAAGCTGAGGAATTGTTACGTGTGATTCATCAATAACGGTTAAAAAATCACCTTTAAAATAATCTAATAATGTTGCGGGTGGTGTTCCCGGCTCTCGTCTTTCTATTATTCTTGAGTAATTTTCTATGCCGTTGCAATATCCCATTTCTTTTATCATTTCGATATCGAATTTTACCCGTTGTGAAATTCGTTGGGCCTCTATAAGTTTTCCTTCTCTTTCAAATTCCGCAACTTGTGTTTGCAATTCTTGATTTATCATTGCAATTGTCGTTTCAACATCATCATCGTCCGATAAATAATGAACTGCAGGAAAAATAACTGCTTTATCAGACATTTCTATTATTTCACCTGTCGTGGGATTTATTCTTAAAATTTGTTCTATTTCATCCCCCCAAAAAGAAATACGAATGAGATTTGTTTCGTATGCGGGCATGATTTCTACAACATCACCTTTTGCCCTAAATGTGGAACGTTTTAGTTCAAGATTGTTTCTTGTGTATCTTACATCTGTTAGATAGTGTAAAAATTTGTCCCTATCTATACAATCACCAACACGAATTGTTGTTGAACCTTTAAAATAAGCTTCCGGAAGCCCTAAACCGTATATGCAGCTAACGGAAGCAACAACAATTACATCTTCTCTTTCATATAGACTTCTGGTTGTATTGTGTCGTAATCTGTCTATTTCATCATTTATTGAGGCAGTTTTTTCAATATAAGTATCAGTTCTCGGAATATATGCTTCCGGTTGATAGTAATCATAATAGCTTATAAAATATTCGACTGCATTGTCGGGAAAAAGTTCTTTGAATTCGTTATAAAGCTGCCCTGCAAGAGTTTTGTTGTGTGCAATAACCAGTGTTTGTTTTTGCAAACGTTCAATAACATTTGCAACGGTAAATGTTTTTCCGGAACCTGTTATGCCAAGGAGTGTTTGTGCATCCATTCCTTCGTTTATGCCGTTTGTGAGGGCATCTACCGCATCTTTTTGTGCCGGTGAAAGAGTATATGAAGAATGTATTTTAAATTTTTTATCCATAC
>JBJEGL010000263.1:0-6377 GCA_051875035.1 Candidatus Gastranaerophilaceae bacterium
GGTATCCAAAATTCTTGTAACACTTGCTTCGACTTTTTCCGCTTCTTTTGCATTAAGATTTATATAATACGGACCATGGCAAGTAACAGTAAATCCTTGATTAACAGCTTCTTTTACTGTGTTAACACTATCTGTATTAATTCTGACACCATGAACAAATTCTGCTTCAAGACCGTCTAAATTGAGTTCTTTTAAGCTTTCAAAAGCACCCGCATATCCTTTTCCCTCTGCTGCGATAGGTATACCTGCCGTAAGAAATTTTAATTCATTCATTATTCTAATATTTCTCCTGTTTTACAATGTGATAATCGGATAAATTCTTGAGAACTTCCGATAAAATAAGAACCTGCCTGTAAAATTTTTATATGTAAAGTACCTTTTTTACAAGCGACTGCGAGGTCATTTTCCGTTGACACTATTGTTCCGGGAGCAAATCCCGAATCGTAATTTTCAACTTCTGCAGTATGAATTTTTAAATAATTGGACCTGTATCTTGTGCCTGCATTTATAAAAGGATTCAAGCCTCTTATAAATCTATCGATTTCAATTGCAGATTTATTCCAATTTATTAAAACATCTTCGCTATCAGACTTTATTGTCGGTGCTTTTACAAAATAACCAGAAGGCTGTTTTATTCTTGGCAGTTCTTCGTTGTTTTCATATTTACGTAACACTTCAAGAAGCATATCTGCACCCAAGAAATTCAAACGGTTAAAAATTGTTCCCATAGTATCGGTATCAAAAATTTTAACTTTTTTTTGCATTATAATATCGCCGGTATCAAAATGCTCATCCATAAAATGAAGAGTAACTCCTGTTTCCTTTTCTCCGTTAATAATAACGTGAGAATAGGGATTTCCGCCTCTATATCTCGGAAGAAGTGACGGGTGAACATTTATAAATCCGTCTTTAACCGATGTTAAAAATTCTTGAGGAAAAAGCTTGCCATAAGAACAAACAACAGCAATATCAGGATTTAGTTCTTTAATATGAGATAAAAAATCTTCATCTTTTAAAGACTTTTCGTAATCAATTATTTTAATATCAAGATTGTTTGCACAATCACAAAATAATTTATATGTATTATCCGTTTTTGCAGGTGGAACAGCTGCAACTATATTAATATGTTCCGCAACAAGTTTAGCCAAACATATAAGAGCCATATCAGGCATACCGACAAATAAAACTTTCTTTTTAAATTCGGTTAGCACAATAAGCCCCCAAAGCTGCTGCAGAAAAACAAAAAATTACGCTTAAAAACACGTAAAGCAGACTCTCTGTGTATTTTCCCGAATTCAGCATATTAATATTTTCTGCGGAAAAAGTTGAAAAAGTAGTCAACCCGCCGCAAAATCCTACTGTCAGCATAAGTTTCAAAGCAGGTTGAAGATTAGGTTTTGAAATAAAAAAAACACCTATAAAAGCAATTAAAAAACTACCTGCTATATTTACCGTAAAAGTGGCTATAGGAAAATTCAAAACATTAATATGTTCAAATAACATTCCAGTAAAATATCGCAGTACCGCACCTATTCCTCCACCTATAAAAACTGCCGCAAAATTTAACATAAATTCTCCTATAAAGATATTTTACATAAAAAATAAAAATTAAAAAGGAGAGGCAAAAATAATTATCTTGCCGCATTGTAAAATAATTCGACGATACTTGTTTTTGACAAGTGATTTTACTGACATTACGCTGATATTAGTGTTATTTATATCATACCTACTGTTGACAACGCTGTGCCAAAAGCAAATTAAGCAAAAAGTTTTTGAGATGTTTTTATTCTGTTTGCTTGTTTATCAATATCTTATAACAATATTCTTCCGAGACAGTATGTAAGAAAAGCTACAAACCAGGCAATAGAACATTGCAAAATTACGACAAGAATTGCATAAACTGTTCCGAGTTCTTTTTTGACCGTTGCAACAGCGGCTACGCAGGGTGTATATAAAAGAGAAAATACTAAAAATACAAACGCTGTTAATTTAGTAAATAATGTCGGAAGCAATGCAGTATTTCCGCCTATTAAAACAGTTAAAGTACTAACAACACTTTCTTTTGCCATAAAACCTGTCAAAAATGCCGTGGAAATTCGCCAATCAGAAATTCCAAGAGGTTTAAACACAGGAAAAATAAAGTTACCGAGAGCAGCCAGCAAACTATTTGAAGAATCAGTAACAATATTTAATTTTGCATCAAATGTTTGTAGAAACCAGATAATAATTGAGGCTGCAAAAATTACCGTAAAAGCTTTGGTAATAAAGCCTTTAGCCTTTGAATAAATTAATCTTGAAACATTTGCAAATCCTGGTAATCTGTAATTGGGTAATTCTAAAACAAAAGGAACAGCTTCACCTTTAAAAACAAAAAATTTCATTATAAAGGCAGAAACAATACCTGTAACTATTCCAATAAGGTATAAACTTAAAATTACAAAAACTTCGTAATTTTCAAAAAATGCTGCCGTAAAAAGTGCATAAATAGGAAGTTTTGCAGAACAGCTCATAAATGGTGTGAGAAATATAGTCATTTTTCTGTCACGTTCAGAGGGCAATGTTCTTGTTGCCATAATTGCCGGTACTGAACATCCAAATCCGATAAGCATAGGAACAAAACTTCTTCCTGAAAGACCAATTTTCCTTAGCATTTTATCCATAAAAAAGGCTATTCTTGCCATATATCCGCTATCTTCCAATAAAGAAAGGAAAAAGAACAGAATAACAATAGTTGGTAAAAAACTTAAAACACTTCCTATTCCTGCAAAAACCCCATCAACTATTAAAGATTTTACAACAGGATTTAATCCGTAGGCTGTTAATGCATTATCCGCAATGTTAATAAACCATTGAATTCCGTATTCCATAACATCGGATAATGTAGAACCTATCGGACCGAAAGTAATGAAAAAAATTAACGACATAATTGCTAAAAAAGCAAGTAAAGCAGTATGTTTACCGGTTAAAAATTTATCGGCTTGTGCGGATAATCTATAAGCAATTGTTTCATTCGGTTTGTAAATATAATCTTCACAAAGATTTTCTATAAAAGAAAACCTCATATCTGCAAGAGCAGCATTGCAGTCCATTCGACATTCTTCTTCCATTGTGGAAACAATCTGTTTAAAAGTATTTTCTTCTTTCTTATCAAGATTTAATGTTTCAAAAACTAAAGAATCTCCTTCCGTAATCTTTGTTGCCGCAAATCTTACAGGAATTTGAGCAGCTTTTGCGTGGTCTTCTATAAGGTGAATAATTGAATGTATACATCTATGAACAGCTCCGGAATCGGATTGTTCTCCATGTCCGCAAAAATCTGATTTTTTCGGTTTTTCATTATATCTTGCAACATTTATAACATGTTCGGAAAGTTCTTCAAGTCCTTCGTTTTTAGATGCTGAAATCGGAATAACAGGAACACCCAAAGTATCTTCAAGTCCGTTAATGTCAATACTACCACCGCTTTGAGAAACTTCATCCATCATATTTAAAGCAATTACCATTGGAATATCCAACTCAATTAATTGCAATGTCAAAAATAAATTACGCTCAATATTCGTGGCATCAACAATATTAATAATTCCGTCGGGTTTGTCCTGTAAAAGGAAATTTCTGGTAACTATTTCTTCTTTACTGTATGGTGATAACGAATAAATCCCCGGCAAATCGGTAATCGTTACATCGGGATGATTTTTTACAACTCCGTCCGTTCTGTCTACCGTAACTCCCGGAAAATTCCCTACATGCCGATTCATTCCCGTTAATTTATTGAACAATGTAGTCTTACCGCAATTTTGATTTCCTGCAAGAGCAAGCAAAATGTTCTTCTTTGGCTGAATACCCTTTCTTTCAGAATTAACTGCTTGATTTTCTCCCCGTTGAGAGTGAGCAATTTCGGTAAATTTTGGTAACTTCTTTGGAATATTATGCTTTTCGTGAATATCTCTTATAAAAATTTTGGAAGCATCACTTTTTCTTATCGTTAACTCATAACCTCTAACTCTTATTTCAAGCGGATCACCAAGAGGTGCTGTTTTTATAAGTGTCACCTCAACTCCCGGTGTTAATCCCATATTTAAAATATGGCTACGTAATGCTTTGTCATGGCATTTTACTTCGGCAATGTAAGCATCTTTTCCCGGTGTCAGCTTATCTAAAGTTGTTATTTTTGTTTGAGTCGTCTGCATATTATTTACTTTGTGTTAGGTCTTCCTAACAAGTATTATATAGCGACATATTGTTTTGTCAATTAGCAGTATCGGAATTATAAAAATATCTGTTTAAACAAAAAGTATTCCGGATAAATTAAAATTAAATTCAAACATATATACAACTTTACACAAGCAATGTATTGTCATTCTGAACTCAAATGTCATTTTGTTGGTAAAGAATCTTTTTAAAATAAATAAAATTATAGATACTTCTTCCTCTTGTAAAAAACATTCACCGGATGTTTTTTGCGGCGGCAGAGTGCTCAGTATGACAATTTTTTATTTGAGATACTTCGGACAAAAAATGTTATTTGTCCGAAGTATGACAGTTAATTATATGTACAAAATTAATATTTTGTCATTCTGAGTGCATAGCACGAAGAATCTTTTTGCGTGAACTTAAAAAATTAATAGATACTTCGGCTAAAGCCTGAGTATGGCAGCTATCGTCCGTACTCAATACGTGCTTTGTACAATTTTTTGTAAACTGAACCTTAATATTTTATAATATCCAATCCGCAAAGTAATGAAACTAAAAGTAAAAGCGGAACAACATATTTTAATAAAATATTGAATATAAAATATAAAAGTTTATTTCCGTTAACAATTTCGGCAGAAGGCTTCAAAATCCAGCCGACAACCAAACACAGACATAATGTGCTAAACGGCATTGATACAGTAGATGTAGCAAAGTCCATTAAATCAAAAATAGTCTTATTGAAGAATTTAAAATCTTTTAACAAACCAAAAGACAAACAACAGGGGATAATTAAAACAGAAACAATAGCAGAAACAGATATTGTTGCTTTTTCTCTTGTCATATTTAAACTTTCACGGAAAGAAGCAATTGCTGCTTCTAACATACTAATAGCAGATGTTAATGCTGCAAAAAACAGTAATACGAAAAACAAAATAGCAAAAACATTACCCATTACAGGAAGTTTTTCAAAAACTTGAGGCAAAGTTACAAACACTAATCCCGGACCTTCACCGGGGTTTAATCCGTAAGTGAAAACGGCAGGAAAAATCATTAATCCTGCAGAAATTGCAATTAATGTTTCTCCGAAAATCAATGTATAAGAACTTTCAACAAGGTTCGTTTCTTTTCCCAGATAACTTCCGTATGTAATAATACATCCTATGCCGACTGATAAAGAGAATAATGCCTGCCCGAATGCAATTAAAAACATTTCCGCATTAAATTTAGAAAAATCAGGTTTAAACACAAATTCTAAACCTTCTTTTGCTCCAGGTAAAGTTTGTGAAACAATTACAAGAAACAATAACATTAATAAAAATAACGGCATCATTATTTTACTTGCATTTTCAATACCTTTATTAACACCTCTGTATGGAAATATTGCTGAAACAATAAGAAATATAAAAGAATAAATTAACGGTAATACTGTTTGGCTTGCAAAATTTGTAAAATATGCGGAATAATCCGTTCCCTGTGGTAAAAGATTAGCTAAATATACAAGAATATAATGTATAATCCAGCCTCCGACAACAAAATAAAATCCGGCAATTCCAATAACAGTTGCAACTTGAAGCCAGCCTAAATATTTTAATTCCGGTTTGATTGATTTGTATGCTAATACAGTTGCAAGTTTAAATTTTTTTCCTATATAAAGTTCGCATATCAACGGAATTATACATATTGCACACATTAAAATCATGTATACAAGAAGAAAAGCTCCGCCGCCATATTTACCCATTACATAAGGAAATCTCCAAATATTTCCCAATCCTACCGCACTTCCTAAGGTTGCTAAAATAAATCCCATATGAGAAGTCCACTCAGGACGTGTGTTTTCTCCGCTTTGGGTTGCTACCTCGGTAACTTTTTCTGTTTGCATACTAACTTCCGTTTATTAATTCTTAATGTTTCTATAATATAATTATGTATATTATTTATTTAATTAAATCAAAAATATAAAAATAATGCATGGTTTTTTACAATAAGTTAAGGAACGGTAAAAAACTTGCCAAAAATTTTTACTGCTCGTATAATAGACAAGCTTAAGATTTATAATAATATTATAATTGATACAACTAATATAGGGGAGATTTATTATGAACTTTGCAAATATGATGCAGCAAGCACAAAAAATGCAAAAAAAATTACAAGAAGCTCAAACAGAACTTTCTGCAATGGAAATAACG
>JBJEGL010000264.1:0-6355 GCA_051875035.1 Candidatus Gastranaerophilaceae bacterium
CAGGCGTGATAGCAGTAATTGAAACTGACAAAGGTAATATTTATAAAGGTGTTATGAATTACGGACTACGACCGACCGTTGACAAATCGGATGTAATCCCTGTTCCGGAAGTTCATTTACTTGGTTTTTCAGGTAATTTATACGGAAAAATTATAAAAACATCGTTCATTGTAAAAATACGTGAAGAACGACCGTTTAAATCTCTTGAAGAGTTAAAAGCACAAATTCAAAAAGATAGTTTATTTGCACAATCATACAATGATTAACCGTAAAAAATCTCATCCCTGTTAAACCATGGAGCTCTTTCCTGATTGTCTGTCAGCATATTTTCAATGCGTTCATAAAGTTCAAAATGTGTACCATACTTTTTTGAAAGTTTATATATTTTATAAATAAAATCAAAAATACTTTGAGGAAGATTGTGTGCATTATTTTTAAACCAATTTTCTTCCAAATCAACAATTGTTGTCTTTACACCAGAATCAATATCAGCTTTTATCCAATTTTCGACTTCTTCTTCTGTATCATTAACACCCGGAATAATAATGAATTTTGTTCCGACACAAATTTCACCTTTCATATCCAATTCCGGAGTTAGTATATGTTTTCTATGAACCTGTGCCTCTGCATATTTTTTAACATTTTCTCTTACAATATCATACGCATCTACGCATTTAATTTTTTTATATGTTTCTGCACATCCGGAATCCAAAGAAACAATAACACGAAGTCTTCCTTCCCGAATACCGCGTTCTAAAATACGGCTGTATTTTATTCCTGAAGTATGAACTCTTAAGTCATAAAATTTATAATCCAAAAGTAAACGAATTATATCTTCAAATTCAGGAAGAAGTGTCGGTTCACCACCGCCAAAATGAATACTTCCGCCTCTTCTTAATATATTTTTATGAAGCATTTCTTTTATAATTGGTAAAACAGAATATGATTTTCTGTCATACGCGAATTCTTGAGGATGTTGAGCCGCAAAACAATATATACACCTACTGTTACATTCCGTCCAATGACTTATGTATAAATTAGATATATAATTATCTTCTGTTTCCCAATCTTCGTTCCATTTTTCAATCAAAAAAGGACAATTTACACAATTATCGTGAATTAAAGCTTTTTTATAAAGTCTGTTAAATTTTTTTTTGTTTTTAAAAAGCCTTTCCCAATTAATAGGTTCACCGGTGTAATTATCTTTTATAAGAGTATGCCCGCCTCCGACATGCCCACAATAGCAGCAATTAGTAAGTTTATATTTAAAAAAAACCAAACCGTGTTGAATCCATTCACAGCTATAGAATGCCGGTTTTTCTCTATAGGAACAATCATATTTCTCGTTATACCTAAACATTATAAACCCTTTATCTTTTGCATAGTACCGCCAAACAGTGCTGTAGATTTTTTATGGATTTTTCTGATTATGGAGGCTCTTTCATCATATCTTAAAGATAAATTTTCCCAATTTGCGACATTTCTTGCAAAAACAATTAATTCATATATTCTGCGTTCTTTATCCAATTGATTAAATTTTTCGTGAATCCATTTAATATCAATATCTATTGAAACATGTTTTATTCCTATATTTTTTGTATTTTTAAGCCACTGTTCTATTTCAGATTCAGAATCATTAACACCAGGGATAATAATAAATTTGGAACAAACTTTATCTTTGAATTTGTCTTGTGAGTCAGAATATTTTTTTAAATTTTCATTCACAATATCATATGTTTTAACAAGTTTTATTTTTTCATAAGTTTCTTTTGTTCCCGCATCAACAGAAATGGTTAATTGAAGTTTATTTTCAGAGATACCCTTTGCAATTGCAGGAGAATATTTTATTCCGGAAGAATTTACTAAAATATTATCACAGCCATAATCTAACAATAAATGAAGCATATCTTCAAATTCCGGATATATTGTAGATTCACCACCCGCGATAGAAATGTACGCATTTTTCTTTAAAATACCTTTATCACACATATCTTGTAATACAGGAACAATATTATAATGTACATTTTCTTTTTTTAAACTTTCATCTCTTACAGCGGGACAATAAGTACAAAGACAATTACAGTTAATCCAATGCGTAAGGAGCAAATGATCTATATAATCTTCATCATCCCAATTATCTTCTTTAAGCAGTATACATCCCTTACATTTTTCATAGGTATTTCCCTGCCTTTGAATTTGACGCATTTCTCGTTTTTTAGCAAAAATTTTGTCCCAATTAATTTTCTCGCCGAAATAATCAAAAAATAAAACAGGACGCCCGCCTCCCTCGTTACATTGAGAACAGCAAACTCTCAGCATATTTCCGTGGTCAAAAATCAACCCATGCTCAAGCCAGGAGCAGCTATAAAATTTTTTATTGTTTTTTGCTGATTCAAAATCAAAAGTCGCATTCATAATAACTCACTTTTTTAATTGCTGCTTTTAACATTAACCTCAAGTGACCAATTTAGTCGGGAATAAGTTTTGACCTCTAAAAACATTATGGCCTTTATTTTAGCATATTTTTCCCGTTTTATTACCCGATAGCCAATATAATTAAGAGGTGCTGTACTTTATTCACCTTGTTCTTTCCTTCTGTCTTCACGCATGTTCATTGCACGTTCATATAATTGGCATTCATCTATATCATAATAAGAATGATTTTTTGTAACATAATCGAACAAATCGTAAACACTTTGAGGAATATGATGTCTGTTTGCTTTGAACCAATGGTCTTCAATATCAAAAGCAATTCTTCTAACACCCAAATCCTGACATGTTTTAAGCCATAACTTTATTTCATCAAGAGTATCGTTAAATCCAGGTATTAATACATATTTTACATAAAGAGCACCGTTTGCCTTTGCGTATTTAGCTATATTTTCAATTACTTTTGAAAAAGTATTAATATTTTTAACCTTTTTATAGGTTTCGGAAGTTGCCGAATCTAAAGAAATAATAGTTGTAACCTTGCCTTCTTCCAAACCTTTATAAATTGCTGATGAATATTTTATGCCCGACGAGTGTATACGAATATTATTAATATCGTGAGATAAAAATTCTTCTACCAAATCTTCAAATTCTTCAAGAATAGTAGGTTCACCACCGCCAAAGGTAATTTCTCCGCCGTTACGTATAAGATTTTTGGACAACATGTCTTTAATAACAGGCAAAACTTTATAAAATTCTCTTGTATTGTAATAATATTTATCTTCATCCGTATAGCAGTATATACAATTGCAGTTACAATGAGACCAGTGACCAATAAGCATTTCGCAAAAATAATCTTCATCATCCCAGTCTTTTTCCTCAAGATAATAGCAGCCTTTACATTTTTCATAGACTTCTCCGGATTTATGTAAATCACGAATTTTTCTTCTATGTTCAAAAAACTTATCCCAATCAACCGGTTCACCAAAATAATCAGAAACACATTCTATATTTCCGCCGCCTTCATGACTTGATATACAACAGCACTCAATGCTTCTTGAAAAAAAAGTAATACCATGTTCCAAATGTCTGCAACTAACATATTTCATAATAAAAAATTCCTAATTCATATAATAAGTACTTCAATTATAGAGCCATTTGTAATATTATACAATAAATAATTAATCATAATTAAGATTTATTAGTTATTATATCTTACAAAACTTGACGTTGTAAACAGATAATGATAATTTATTTTTAATGGGATTTTACAAATAAGGTGCACAATAGTGAAATATAAAAGCTGCGGATATATAGAACACGGAATTGATTTTGAGCACAGAAGATTGACAACATGCTGTTTTACTTGTCATTCAGGCGGCGGTCATATTGATATTAAACAAAATTATAACGGTGAATTAATTGACTGGGATAATTTGTTTGCAGAAAAAAGAAAACTGAGAGAAGCACATAAAGCCGGTAACATAACGCCCAATTGTCAGGGATGCGTATTCTTATGCGAAAAAGACTGGGATGACGAAGATTATATAGACAGATTACAATTTAATTATTGGATAAAATGCAACAGTAAATGTCTATATTGCTATGCTGAAAATAACAAATCCGCATATGAAAATTTTGTTCCGTATAACGCAGTTCCCGTTGTACAAGATTTAGTAGACAGAAAATTATTAAGAAATGGCGGAGAAATTTCTTTCGGCGGCGGAGAACCCACGATTTATCCTGAATTCGATGATTTAATTAATCTTTTTACAAACAGCGGCATTACAAATATGAGAGTACATTCCTCTGGCATCAAATTTTCTCCGGCTATTGAAAATGCAATTAGAGAAAATGCTTTAAATGTTGTTATATCAATAGATTCTTCATCTTCATCAACATATAAAAGAATTAAACGTGTTGATTGCTATGATAAAGTTGTCGAAAACATTAAAAAATATGCACAAGCAAACACAAACGGATACAGTCTTATGACAACAAAGTATATAATTATTCCTCATATTAACGATAATATAGCAGAAATTGAAAACTGGATTCAACTAACACGAAGCCTCGGAAGCAGATGGCTCGCTTTAGATATAGAAGATGTTTGGTACAAAATGAATAGGACTCATATTCCGTCCTATTATTTGGATTTAGTAAATTACGTAATAGACCGAGCTAAAGATTTGGATATGAAAATAGAATTATACGACAGAGCCAAAGGATTAAAACAAGGTTTGAATATGGTATAAATGGATATTGGGCTGTTTTTTGAAAAAATAATAGTTTATATTAAAAATGCCTGCAAATCTTCTCCGTACACATTGATTTCTCTCGGACCAAATTGCTATCCGAAAACTGTTTTAACAAGAACCGGGCTTATGAAACGAAAAAGACAGGGACAGCCAACTTTGCCGTTTGATTTAGCTTGGTATCATTCTGCAAAATATATTACGGAATTTTTAAATACAAATTTTGATAAATTTTTAGTTGATTTACACTATTCTGAGTACAGCGGTTCTTGGGATAACGGAACAAAAATAAATTTTAGCCACGAATCATATATTGGGCCAACCGAAAAACATAGATTAATTCAAGTATACAGACAACGCATAAAAAATTTCCGAAAAGAAATGAAAAATAATAAACCGATTCTATTTATGCAAGTTTTAAAAGATTTAGAAGTCGGAGAAGATTGTCTTAACACATATAACGCATTACAAACATTATGCAAAGACAGACAATTTGTCTATGTTGTAATAGACTGCATACAAGTTACCCGCAAATTAAAATTACCCGAAGAAATATATCTTCTTGAACTTCCTTTTCCAAAAGAAGAAGCAAATGTTTTTGCAAAAGAATTTTATGAATCTCCCAAAGGTGCACAATTCGAGCAAGACATTGCTGATTTTATAGAAAATATTATAATTAATGAATTTAATATGAATCCTGTAAAATACAAATAAAAATAAAAGCGGAGCTAATAAGCACCGCTTTTTATTTAAATTGATATACAAATTTTACAGTTGACCTTTTAATGCTCTTATTATCTCTGCAGGGGAAGCATTTTTGCTTAATTCTGCTCTTGCCATAAATTCAGCCATTGTGATACCGGTATTTTCTAAATAGTTTTGTAAAAACTCTTCATAATTATAATTCGTTAAATCTGATGCAGTTAATTTCTTTCCGGTAAATATAGCATTATCATTAGCACCGGATTTTATATCAACCGTATAATCTTCACCAAAACCGAGATTAGCAAGTCCTTTTTCACCGCCAACTTCTAACGAATCATTACCTGCACCGCCAAGAATCAAGTTTTGTTTACCATAATCAGCAAAGGCATCATTTCCTTTCATTCCTGCAAGAATATTTTTAGAGGACGTATCTGCAGTAATAAACAAATCATTTGCACTACCGCCAACAACAAAGCCTTCTGAACCGCCAATTAGAAAATTATTTTGCCCATTACCGGCATATATATTTGCTCCAATACTTGTTTCTGTTGTCTCAAAATAGTTAGCGCTTTTTTCAGCACTAAAGAAGGTATTATTCTTACCACTGTCTACAACATAGTTACTTACATCAACATTATCTGCAAGACCAAGCTTAAAAGTATTATTAGCGGAATTTTCATGCGTACTTATCAAGAAAGACCCTTTGTCTTTTGTCGAATTTAACTCACTGTCAACAGCATTCCACTGAATATTATATTCTTTGTCCGTTCTATTTTTAAATTTTGCTTCTAAATCAGAGCCGTAAAACTCCATATTATCCAAATCATCATCAATTTGTAAAACCGTTGGTGTATCTTGAGTTGCACCCATTTGCAAGACTGTCTCATTAGATTGCTGTCCTGTATTACCGACCGAAAATGTAGCAGACCCGGTAACTTTTGCCACTCCGTCTATATTATAATCTT
>JBJEGL010000265.1:0-1676 GCA_051875035.1 Candidatus Gastranaerophilaceae bacterium
TATAATAGGATAAAAATACTTTTTGACACCATTTGTTTCAAGCGTGTAATCAGCTTCTGTTTTTGGGCGTCCTGTAAAAATACAAAGATTATATTTTTGTGATAATTCCTGTATTAATTCCTTATCAAACAAAAACTCTTCTCGATTTATCAACCCTTTACCGTTATCAAAGTATATTTTTTCAAAAATATCAATAATCTGATTTTTATCGACATTTGTTCCGTCTTTTTTCAATAAATATTCCGTTAAATCCCAGTCATTATTTAGTCCGCCGAGGTTTTTTGCTTTTGTTATTTCTTCATAATCAAGATTTTTTCCGGCAAAATGTTCGTATGTCATTTTAACAGTGGTTCTGTATGATTTTGATACATCAACCAAAACACCGTCCATATCGAAAATTAAAGTTTTTTTAGGCTGTAATAATGATAAAATTGTTTCCGAATTAATGCAATCAGGTGCTGTAATCCTTATTAAACCTTGCATTTGTTTTGCAGAAAACTTTCTGACTTTTATACCGTGCTTAAGCAATGTGTGGTATACATATTCTGCTTTTTGGCCGGCATCAAAGAGAACAAAATTTGCTTCTGACGGAAAAACTTCAAATCCAAGTTTTTGCAGACCTAAAGATAATATTTCTTTTGATTTTTTTATTTCTTTTTTTATTTTTGCTAAATGTTCTAAATCACAAAGAGCTGCTTCAGCTGCCGTTGCTGCTGCAATATTTACAGAATATGGAGATATTACGGTTTTTAAAATTTTTATTCTTTCAGGTTTTGTTATTATATAACCTATTCTTAGACCAGCAAGTGCAAAATCTTTTGAAAAAGATTTTACAACAGCTATGTTATCGTATTCTTTAACTTTTGATATCATTGACTTTTTACAGTAACTTGCGTATGTTTCATCAAAAATTACAAGTTTATCTTTAGAAACAGAAATAATTTTTTCTGCATATTCCATAGGTAAACATTCTCCCGTCGGATTATTCGGGCTTGTTATATGTACAATTTTTATTTTCGGATTATTTTGAATTTCAGTTATAAATTCATTTATCGGAAAATCCCATCGTTTTTGGTATGGAATTTCTATAACTGAAGCACCAATTATATTTGCATATAATTTGGGCATTGAAAAAGTTGGAGTGACTGTTATCATAGCATCTTTTTCAGATAAATATGTCTGAATTAATGCAAATAAAGCTTCGTCTGCCCCATTTGTAACTTTAATATATTCTGACGGTACAGATATGTACTCGGATATTTTTTCTGTTAAAACCCCGTAATGTGGGTATCTTGATATTTGCTCCGATGTAAGATTTTGAAGTGCTTCATATACTTTATTTGAACAACCGAATATATTTTCGTTAGAATCAAGCTTTAGATTGTAATTCTCTGAAAAAAGAGGAACTTCATATGGTTCTATTTGTTTTACCGAGTCTTTTGGCTCGACTGTCTTATTATTTAACATAGAATTCTGCATTTACTGTTGCTCTTATTTTGACTTTTCCGGGGGTTATTGATGTTTGAGGTTCAGCTCCCATACTGCTTTCTGCTGCCCCGTCAAATACTTTTGCTGACGCATAATTTCTAAAATTTGTTGTATTATGCGTTTGAGTATAACATCCTGTATGTATTGATTTTACCCCTTTTATTATCTGTTTTGTTGAATCTGCCGCA
>JBJEGL010000266.1:0-24993 GCA_051875035.1 Candidatus Gastranaerophilaceae bacterium
AAACCGTTTGTGATAATTTTGGCATTACTCCTGAAGAAATAAGACCTTGGCATTACAGATTCAGAAAAGAAGACAGTATATTCAGAGAAGCAGATAAGTATTTCACAAAGGAAAATCTTGTTCCGATAGCTACGGAAATGTATACCAAAATGGGTTGGCCGATTGATAAAATGCCGATTACAATGGATTTATTCCCTCGTGATAATAAAAATGGGCACGGTTTTTGTTTTCAAGTAGAAGCAGGTAAGGACGCAAGAATCTTAGCTAATTTGGATGGTGACAAAGGCAGTATGGAAACACTTTTGCACGAATCGGGACATGCTGTATATGATATAGGTTTACCGACAAATATTCCTTATTTAGACAGGAATCCGGCTTCAAGCGTTATGACAGAAGCTGTTGCGATGTTAATGGAATCATTGCCTGAAAGAGAAGGCATATATGCAAAACAGTTAGATATGCCGAAAGAGTTAAATGACAAATTGGAAAATAAACGTTTAACAGGACTTGCTTCTTTTGTAAAGAGTTATATTTTCTATTCAAATTTTGAAAAACAGTTATACGAAAATCCCGACCAAGATATTAAAAAGCTTTGGTTTGATTTAAAACAAAAATATGAAGGAGATAATCCTCCGGATGAATTAAACAATGAATGGGCAACTGTTCCGCATTTTCTCACACATCCCGGATATTTGCAAAATTACCTGAGAGCGGAAGTTATGGCCGCACAAATTTACGATGCAGCTCATGAACAAATCGGAGATTTATCTGAAACTACACAGACGGCTAAATTTTTCCAGGAAAATATTTTTAAGTACGGTTCTTCTAAAACAGAAGATGAAATTATGAAAATAGCAACAGGTAAAAGTTTATCTGCAGAAGCTTTTTGTAAACAGCTTGAAAAAATAAAATATGAAGAAGAAAATAATAATTCTTCTAAAAATGCATAGCAGTTAAAATACCTACTTTGACAAAGGTTTTTCCTTTTGTTATGTTAAAAATAGCAAGAGGAATAGTTAATGTTTTTATTTATTTGTTTTGTTGTATTATTGATTTTAGGGTTTGTTGTATACAACAAGAGGAATAGTTGATGATTTTATTTATTTGTTCTGTTATATTACTAATTTTAGGTTATTTTGTATACGGCTTATTTGCGGAAAAAGTTTTTGGTGCTTCCAATAAATTTGTAACACCTGCTATAAAATATAAAGACGGTATCGACTATATTCCTTTACCTGTATGGAAAGTGTTTTTAATTCAATTTTTAAATATTGCAGGTTTAGGACCAGTATTCGGTGCCATACTGGGTGCTGTTTACGGACCTGTTTGCCTTTTATGGATTGTTTTCGGTTCTATTTTTGCCGGAGGCATTCATGACTATTTATCGGGCATGTTATCGGTCAGATTTCGTGGAAAGACGATGGATTTTTTTGTAAAAAAACTTTTAAGTAAGCATTTTGCTTCAATATTTATGGTTTTTCTAACGGTTATTCTTATTCTTGTCGGTGCAGTATTTGCATTAAATCCTGCCAAAATGCTTGCTGGAATATTTCATACCGATTTTATTTTTTGGGCGGTTGTAATTTTTGGATATTATTTTTTAACAACTTTGCTGCCTGTTGATAAAATCATCGGAAAATTTTATCCGTTTTTTGCTTTATTACTTATAGGCGTTACAATTACACTTTTGGTAACTTTGTTTAGAATGGGCGGAAATTGGTTTGAACCAATGAGTTTTTCAAATTTACACCCGCAAAAAGCACCTATTTTTCCGTTAATGTTTGTAACGGTTGCCTGCGGAGCAATAAGCGGATTTCATGCCACTCAATCCCCGATTATGGCAAGATGCATACAAACAGAAAAACAAGGCAGAATGGTATTTTACGGAGCAATGATATTGGAAGGATTTATTGCTCTTGTATGGGCAACTTTGGGTATTGCATTTTTTCATAATCAAGCAGAATATTTTCAAGCAGTTACAACTCTTGGTCAAGGAGGAGTGGTTGCAAAAATTTCGGAATCTTTTCTCGGAAATTTGGGAGCAAAACTTACTATTCTTTCTGTAGTGGTTCTTTCAATAACATCGGGTGACACAGCTTTTCGTTCCGCAAGACTCACTGTTGCCGATTTTTTACACTTAAATCAAAAAAATATTTTAAAAAGATTAGGATTAAGCACACTTGTGCTCGGAATAGGTATTTCTTTTACTCTTGTTGATATAACAAAATTGTGGATGTATTTTGCATGGGCAAATCAAACCCTTGCAACAATTACTCTTTGGGCAGTAAGTGTTTATTTAAAACAAAAGAAAAAATTTTATTGGATATCGCTGCTTCCCGCAATTTTTATGACAATGGTTTGTGCTACTTATATTTTCTATGACAAAATCGGTTTAAATTTGTCGCTAAACCATGCAAAACTACTCTCTTGTTTTATAACATTTATTGCTTTATATGTATTTTTCCGTACTAAAAAACGTATAAGATTTTATATAAAATAACAAGTTTGTTTTTATATAAAAATATTTCGACTTTTAAACGGCATGTGCTATAATAACTTGAAAAACGGCAGGTAAAAAATGGTAAAATTTTCAAATAATAAAAATGTTTTACGGGATTTAGTAATAACCGGCTCCGATAAAGAATACGGAAAACAAACGGTACAGGGAATATTGCGTTCACTTCTTGAGCCTCTTTTAGAACAGCCTTCCTCCGAAGGACTTGTTTTATTGAAACTTTCCAATACGGAAGGAATTAACTCTGTATTAAAACGTTTAGAGTTTTCTGATGTTAAAATGTATTCTTATTGTGACAATCTTGCCGGTGATAAAATTATTAATATTGAAAAAAATAATCTTTGGGATACTACCGAATTCGTTTTAATTCTTGCACCCAGATATTCTGCTGTTTTAATTTGGGATTGGGCATTATTAAATAACGGAACGACGCAAGTTTGCCTTATTTTAAATTCAAGAGAAATTTCAGATATTGCAAATATAATGTTTGATAATTCAACAATTGTACTGAATGATTATTTAACAACTTATGCACCCGACAGACGTGAACAAAAAACAATGAATGTCGCAATTAACAAAATTGTGAACTGTCTTGATAATGTTAATCAAGAGATGGTAATTTCTCAAGCGGAAAAAGAAAATCTTTTTGAAGCTGAAGATTTACTTAAAGAGTATGAGCAAATTTCCGATAAAGCAAAAATGACAGCTCACGAAATTAAAAATCATATTTCTGTAATTGATTTATATTCTAAAATTCTTGAAAAAAGAATTGAAAATATAAAATTTGATGACAGCGAAACGGAAAAATCAGTTCAAAATGCTTTAGATAGTATAAAACAATCCGTCTATACAATTTCTTCGTTTATAAGTGAACTTAGAAGTTATGCCTCACCTCTGTTTTGTGAAAAACAATTGTCCAAAGTTGTAGATGATGTAATTTGTTTGGCACAACCAAAGGCAAAAGAAAAGGGAATTTCTTTGGAAAGTTACGTTGATGAAGAATTTCGTGTTCATATAGATGAAACAAAATTTCAAAGCGTACTATTAAATTTATTGTATAACGGAATAGATGCAATTGATAAAAACGGAAGAATTACAGTTAAAACTGCAGGTAAAGAAAATAATAAAGTTGTTCTATATGTAAAAGATTCCGGCAAAGGAATTCCCGAAAATATTATTCCTAAAATTTTTGAAGAAGGTTTTACAACAAAAATCGAAGGAAACGGTCAGGGTTTAGCAATTTGTAGAAAATTAATTGAACAACAATACGGAGAAATAAAACTTCATAAAACAGGTTCTGACGGTACGGAATTTGAACTTTTAATTCCTTCAATATAAATTATTACATATAAAAATATTGGGGACTTATATACAATTTTACACAAGGACTTTGCTGTCATTCTAAACTCATTGACGTTTTTGAGGTAAAGATTTTTTGCATTTAAAAATTAAGAGATTCTTTGCTATCGCTCAGTATGACATAGATTCTTCGGTCACTTCGTTCCCTCAGAATTGTATATGTTCCGTAATTCGATGACAAAAATTGTTACAAAATCTATTCACAACTTCCCAACCTTTTATTGCAAAGTTCAGCCGGTTTCATACCATTAATACCCTGATGCGGTCTGTACTCATTGTAATAATCTATTATACTGCAAGATTTTTCACCCACGAAATGCTATTGGGTTCAGAATGACAGCAATTTGGCATTGCTTGTGTAAAGTGTATATAAGTCCTTTAATTTTCTTTTTTAAAATTTTTAATAAAGAATACAAGAGGAATAACAACAATGGCTGCAAGTCCGCACATTCTGAATGTTTCCATAAAACCCCATAAAGTAGATTGTTTTAAAAGTTCTCCATATAAAGAATATTGTGCTGCATAGTCTGCGATAGAAGAATGCATGTAAGAACACAGTGCGGCTCTTGTCATTTCAAGTTTAGCTGTATACACAGAATTTAAAGGGTTTAAATGCTCAACCATCATATTTTGGTGAACTTGTGAAAATCTTGATATCATTGTTGTTACAATTGATGTGCCGATTGCTCCTCCGATATTCTTCAGCAAAGACTGCAAACCGCTTGCATTTGTCATTTGTGCATTGGATAGTGTAGCTACAGACAACGATATCAAGGGCATCATCGCAAAACCCATTCCAAGTCCAAATATAAAATTCGGAATAGCAATGTTAACACTTGCAATTTGAAGATTTAAAAATCCGAATTTAAATCCTGCCGTACCTATTAATGCTAATCCGATGATAGCCAGCAATCTGTTATCAACCCTTGATGACAATATACCTAACAAAACCATGGAAAGTAATGCCCCTAATCCCCTTGGCATAATAGTCAATCCGCTTAAAAATGCAGTATAACCCATTACTGATTGTAAAAATTGCGGTAATATTGCAACCGAAGCTAACAATACACCTTGAATAACTACTTGAATTATCGTTCCCGCAGTGAAATTTACATCTTTAAATACCTTTAAATCAACAAGCGAATCTTTTTTTCTTTGAGATACAAAAAATAATAAGCCTGAAAGTACGCAAATCCACGTTAATTTACATATCCAGGGAGCGTTAAACCAGTCTGCGTTATTTCCTTTATCCAAAATGACCTGTAGTGTTGCAAGCCATACTGTTAACAAGAAAAAGCCCTTTGCATCAAGTTTTACATTAGGTTGTTTCCTTGCATAAGGCGGATCTTCAAGTAATGCTTTTGAAAGACTGACTGTCAGAATACCAAACGGAACATTTATAAAAAATATCCACGGCCAAGAATAATTATCGGTTAGCCATCCGCCCAATACAGGTCCGATTATCGGGGCAACCACAATAACCAAACCAAATACTGCCATTGCCTGTCCTCGTTCTCGCGGTTTAAACGATTCCAATAAAACTGCCTGAGCAACAGGAAGCAGTCCGCCTCCTCCAAATCCTTGCAATATTCTTGCTAAAATCATCATTCCGATAGAGTTGGATATTCCGCACATTACAGATGAACATGTAAACAAAATTACACTGAAGATAAAAAAGTTCTTTCTGCCCATCAATTTGCTGAACCAATCAACCGCAGTAATTGCAATTCCGCTCGCAACAAGATAACTCGTTAAAATCCAGGTGGACTCTTCTCTGCTTACGGAAAAGGTTCCCGCCATATGGGGCAGGGCTACATTCGCAATTGTTTCATCCAGCACAAACATAAATGCTGCAAAAATAGTCGGTAATGCTATAAGCCAGGGATTATTCTTCGGCTGCCAAACTTCTTGGTTGTTAACTGCTTCGGATGTTCCGCTCATTGTTCGTTTTCCGCCTATTTAACCTTTACTTTCGGAACTACCGACATGCCGGCAACTATTGTATATTTTGAAGAATCAATTTCTTCATCAAAAACTATTTTTACAGGAATTCTTTGTACAATTTTAACAAAAGAACCTACGGCATTTTCGGGAGGAAATAAGCTTGATTTAGCTCCTGATGCTCTTTGTATACTATCAATTTTTCCCTTAAAAACTTTGTTTGGATACGTATCAACCTTTATATCAACCGGCTGACCGGGTTTCATTTCTCCAACCTGACTTTCCTTAAAGTTAGCAACGACCCATACTTTTTCCGGAACAAGTACAAATAGCGGAGCTCCCGTTGATGTATATGCACCTTTTTCTGCTCTTTTGTTCGTAACTATGCCTGTTTGAGGTGCAATTACCTTTGTGTTTTTTAAATCTAATTCGGCTTTATCTCTTTTTGCTTTCAAAACTTTTAAATTTGCATCGGCAACTTTATTTTGAGAAGTTGAAAAAATACTTTCTTCTGCAGAAGTCTTTCTTGCCGATACCGCATCATATCTCGATTGTGCATTATCCAATGTTTGTTTGGATACAGCTCCTGCTTCGTATAATTTTTTGTATCTTTCCAAATCCTTTTTCGCAACTTCTATTTCAGTTTTTACTGCCGCTAAATTTGCCGTTGCAATCTTTTGATTAGCCAACTCTTTTTGATATTCCGCATCTGCCTGCTCAAATTTTATTTTATATTCATCCTGATCAATAACAGCAACGATATCGCCTTCTTTAACTTTTTGGTTGTCTTCAACATTTAATTCTATTATTTGCCCTGTTACTTTCGGTGCAACTTGTATCATATGAGCTTCTACATAAGCATCATCCGTAGATTGATATTTTGAGGCATTATGAGTATATAATCCCGCAATTATACCTATAATAATAAGAATTAAAACCATATAACGGCGTTTTATTCCGACGCGTTTTTTTGTTTCTTCCTGCTCATTTTTAATTTCGTCTGGCATTTATTTATTCCTTTTTTATATTTGCGTTTCAACGTTATCAGAAAGAATTTTTCTTAACTTTTCCAGTATTCGTTTCAACTCATCACAGTCTTCTTTTGGAAAAATCTCTTTTAATTTCATTATTGAAGGTATCAATTTTTCTTGACTTTGTTTCAGGGCTTCTTCTCCTTTTGGTGTCAACTTCATATTTCTGACCAATCTGTTTCCTTTTGTTGAAACAAACCTTTCAACAAGCCCTTTTGCTTCTAATGTTAATAAAATCCGCCCTGTACCCGCTCTGTCTTTTAAAAGTTTTTTTGCTAAATCTCTCTGGCAAATACCGGGATTTAAATATATAATATCTAATGCTAAGAATTCTTCGGGTCCTATATCGATATTCAACTGGTTAAAATGATTCAACCCCATTCTTTTTATATATTTTGCCGTGAGTTCTATCTGATAAAAGACCCCTTCACTATAATGTTCAAATATATGTTTATTTTCCATATTTCCTCAAATAATGTTGTCTAACAAACATGTTGCATTTACAACAACTATATGTTAACATATTTTCAGAAGAGTTGTCAAGTATAAATAAAGGTAAATCATGAAAGGTAACAAAATAATAGCTACAATACTTTTAGGCGGAATAATATTTGGTAA
The DNA here is from genome assembly GCA_051875035.1 of Candidatus Gastranaerophilaceae bacterium. Classification (GTDB taxonomy): domain Bacteria; phylum Cyanobacteriota; class Vampirovibrionia; order Gastranaerophilales; family Gastranaerophilaceae; genus RUG841. The sequence continues at coordinate 7,465 of JBJEGL010000266.1, forward strand.
TATTTTGCCTTCTGTTGCAATTCAAGACTCCCCAAAAACAGATAAAAAGTTTGAATATAAAACTCAAAAAAGCAGAAGGTTTGATGATGCTTATAAATATGAGTATATTAATATGGATTGGTGGAAGTCATTTAATGATGAGTATTTAAAAGATTATATAATAAAATCTGTTCAACGTAATCATGATTTAAAAATGGCATCAATAGCCGTAGATGAATATTATCAATATACAAAAATTCAATTTGCGTCTGAATTGCCTATGATTGGCGGAGGGTTTTCTCCCGCATTAATGAAAAACAGCGGTACATCAAGATATGAATGGTCTTTTTTGACACCTTTGTTAGTAAATTATGAAGCTGACATATTCCTAAAAAATCATGATAAAACGAAGTCGACCAAAAAAGATTATGAAGCATCAATAGAGGACGAAAGAGCCGCATATATTTCGGTTGCTTCAGCGGTTGCAACAACTTATTTAAACATTGTCAAACTTGATGAGATGATTAATTATCAAGAGCAGATTGTTGATTTAAGAAAAAATATTTACGAATTAACAAAATTGTGTAATGAAGAAGGAACTGTATCCGCATCAGATACAGTGAGGGCTAATAAGTCTTACGTATACGGTAAGTCAGAACTTCCCGAATTAAAGAAAAATCGTTCAAAACTTTTACACCAATTGGCTGTTTTAACAGGCGAGAATGTTAATGATGCTGAAAGCATGCCAAGAATGGCACTATCGGAAATAACTCTTCCTCAAAATATTCCGTCGGAACTTTCTTCGGAGATTATTACAAACAGACCAGATTATATTAAATCTGAAAAAATGCTTGAAAAAGCCGGAATTGATATAAGAGTTGCAAAAAAAGAATTCTTACCATCAATAAATTTATCGGGAGTTACTGCATTTACGGCAAATGATTTAGGCAAAATGTTCAATTCGGAACAAGCTATTGTCGCTCTTGCAGGGGGACTGTTGCTTCCTGTCTTTACGGGAGGGAAAAGGATTGCTAATTTAAGATTAAAAAAATCAACGTATGACAGAATGCTTGAACAATACTTAAAAACAAATCAAGTTGCAATACAGGAAGTAAATGATGCACTTGTTGCACTTCGTCAAGATAAATTAAAATTAAGCAGAAATGAAGAGCAGGAAAAATTAGAAACGGCAGATTTTGCATATACACAAAAAAAATATAAGCACGGAATAATTTCAAAAAGGGACTTATATCAAATGCAGGAAAATTTGCTTTCCGTCAAAAAACTTGTTGCAGCAGATAAAGCAGATTGTTTTATAGATTGTATAAGTTTGTATAAATCAGTTTCAGCCAAAATATAAACAATAAAATTCATTAATCCTAACTATCACGAGGTCTTGAATTATTCAAGACCCTTTTTTTATACGATATTGCTTATTATATAATATTGTTATTTCTGATTTTTATTGAATCTTTATTAATTTTGTCAATTACTCCGTGAAATATATTCTCAAAATATTTGATAAATTTGATTAAAAATAATATAATACATTAAATGAAGGATATGGAATAAATTGAAACTATGCGGTTTAATATTAAATTTTTTATAAAATTTTTATTTACCATAATACTTGTTTTTATTGCAATACAGTCTTTTTATGTTTTTTGTTTACCTAAAATTGTAAATATTCCGTCAAGAGTACCTGTTATACAGAAGCATTTTTCGGATAAAACAAATTTTTTATTATACATTTCCGAGCCAAAACTAAAAACTTATCATAATTTTGCATTTTCCGTTGAAGCAAAAGAAATATCTGTTTCAGATAAAGAAAATAAACCTGTATTTTGGATAAAAAATCCTTCTTTTAAAATTCAGCCGATATTTTTATTAATGAAAAAATTAAAGGTTCAGGAAATTATTGCGGAAGGATTTACTTTTAACACAACAAGATTTAGTAATAAAAATTTTACGTCTGAAATATTTTTTAAAAAGACTTTGCCTTTTGATATTGATTTGAACGGTGCAAATATAGATTTAAATCATTATAAAATATATTTTGACGATCAATTTTTAAAAAAAATAATATGCCTTGAAGGCTCGACATTTAAAATTAAGCCGGAAAGATGGTCTTTATCAAAACTTATTACTGATGGTACATTAAGTATTAACAATGAAGTTTCAACATTTGATTTAAATGTATTAAGCAAGTTTTTAATCACTAAAAAACTTGACCTAAAAGGATATTCAGCTTCAGGAAAAATATCCGCAATCAATTTGCAGACACTTTCTCTGTATTTAGATAACATTTGGGGAATAAAAGATGCAAAAGGGCTTATAAATATTAAATTTAATGCTTCAAATAACAGCAAAACAGAAAATGTTTCGGAAATTATTGTACAAACTCAAGATATTTCTTTAAACGAAACAAACCCCGAAAAGAGAATTTTTTTAAAAGGATTTTCTGAACTTACTGTACATACTTTTGTTAAAGGGGATAAACTCAATATTGATAAATTAGTTTTGAGTTCAAACAATCTTGTTTTAAATGCTCAAGGTGTAATTGAAAAATATAATAAAGAAAATCCTAATTTGAATATTTCTGTTATAATTCCGCCGTCAAAAGCTGAAAATATAATAAATATTCTTCCTTACGGAATTTGTAAAGAAATAGATTACATAAAAAAATACGGTTTTTATGCAGATGTTTCAGGTTGGCTTAAAATAGCGGGTAAACTTCCTGAACCAAAGTTATATGGAAATATAGAGGCATATAATGCACACGCACTTTGGAACATGAAAAAAAATCATAATGCTGAAATAAAGGTATCTTTCCAAGATACCACGGCAAATATGAATATTGATTTAAAAACGGACAAAAACGAATATTTTAAATTAAAAGGCAAAAGCAGTATTTACGATAAAGACTGGAGTTTCTTTGATATATTGACTTCCGAAGCTTTGGATATGAAGCTTGTACAAGCAATATTAACTCCTGTTAGTGAAATTTTTGATTTTCCGATAGGACCTGTTCCTGACCTTACGGTATATTCCGGTACCGGTTCAGCCAAAATGCACATAAAAGGAAAAAGATTACAAAAAAAAGAATCTCGTATTAACGGTTATGTGAAAATTAATGATGGTAAAACTGTTATGAAAGGGCTTGATGCTGAGATTTCAAAATTAAATCTTGATTTACTCTTTGAACAGGAGAAAATAAAATACGTTATAAAATCTGCTTTTTTAAATAATTATCCCGTAACTTTTGACGGTATTTCCGATACCTACGGAAATGTTGATTTTATTCTTAAGTCTAAAAATATTAATGCAAATATGCTACACAGAGTAATCACAAACAGCTCAATGCTGACTGACCTTCAAACAGTCATAACTCCCGTACAATCATTAAACGGTTTTCTTGATACGGAAATACAATTAAAAGGTATTGTTGATGTCGAATCAAGGGATTTTGCAAAAGAAATGAAAAAACTTGATGTAACAGGACATACGGTTTTACATAATAATGATGTTATATTGCGTGATTTTGCGGCAACACCGATAAGAGATTTAAACGGAAGAATAAATTTTACAAATAAATCTTTTAACGGAAAAAATCTTAAAGCAAAATTCGGAAATTCAAGTATCAATATAGATGTAGATTCTGATTTTTCCAAAACCGAAAAGAACAATATTACAAATTTAAGAATTATAGGAAAATCATTAAAAATAAAAGATTCGATTAAGTTTCTTTCATTATCAAATGTCGGAAATATCGACCAAAATATTTTACTCAAAATGCCTCCAATAGCTGCTAATCATTCATTAAATCTGCAATGCAAGCTTATAAATAATATTTTGGATTTAAAATCTGTTTATGCAGATATTAATATTTTTGGTGCAGATGCACGGAATGCCAAAGTTATATCGCCTAAAGGAAATATAAAAATCAGTAACGGAAATATTGATTTTAAAAATTTAGAACTATACTTTGATAAGTCCAGTATTGCAATAAACGGACAAATTAAAGATTTTACTTCCGATTTTCCCCTATACCAAATTACAGCAAAAGGAAAAGATATTGCAGTAGCAACTGTTTGTAATATCGCAGAACTACTATCTGAAAATATTCAAAAAGTAATTAAAAATTATGAAGACTATTCAGGTTGGGCTGATTTTAACTTAACTATGACAAAAAAAGGGGCAAAAGGTTTTATTAAGCTCAAAAAATTAGGTTTTAAGCATTTACAAAGCGGTATTCCCATATATTTTGAACAAATCCCGATTAATATTACAAATAATAAAATATCGGCTTTAAATGTAAACGGATACGCAAGCAAAACAATTCCTGTATTTTTCAATTTTGATATTGAAAATTATACAAATATACCAATTATCAAGGCACTTGCTGCAACAAAAATAAATTCAGCATTTGTTGACAGGTATATTAATACAAAACTTTCTCATCCCATAAAGGTAACAGGCGATATAGACTTAAGTGCGGAAATTAACGGTTCTGTTGATTCTTTAAAAATATTTCCGCTTATAAAAGTTAATAAAAACTCCGATATTTCTTATCTGTCAGTAAGTTTGGAAGATACAGATACTATAAGAGTTTTGAACGGAGAAATAACTTTCAATCCAAAAAATATTACTATAGAAAATCTTGAATTGATAAAATATTATACCGATAGTAATAATAAAAATCACACACGACCCTTATTAAGCATAAAAGGAAAATTAAGCAGAAAAACCCTTGATGTCACGGAGATAACATTAAGTACGTTCAGAAAACTTCCTGCAAAACTTTTAAATTTTATATTTAAAAAATCAATAATCAAAAGCGGTACTATTAATGGTAATTTGACATACAAAATACAAAACGGTATTCCTAAAATAATAGGAATAGCCGAGCTTGAAAAAGCCGATATTCCAATGTATAACACGCTTATAAAAACGGGTAAAATATTTGCAAACGGACAAAGAACGTATATTACGGCAAACGGAAGAACAGAAGATACAGATTATTCGATTACATCTGAAATAGAAAATTCTTTCCCTATAAAAATAAAAGACCTGAATATAAATACTCGTAAAATGGATTTGGAAAGACTTGAAACAGTATTCAACAAGTGGAGTATTGATTTATATATGAATCAAACGCTCCCCGTAGAGTTTAATATTTCTGATGTAATTGTTGAAAGAGGAATACTTAAAGCTCAATCGATTGCATACAAATCTTCTCCGATGGAAAATTTCTATGCTAATTTCTCCCTAAATAAAGATTCCCTGCTTCATTTTTCGACAAAAGATTTTATGATGGCGGGCGGAATAGTTAATGGTACAATAGACTATGATTTTAAAAGCGGAACAGCTCAGACAAAATTAAAAGTTAAAGGAATTGATGCAAATACTGCTTCAGAATCATTTTTAGGTTTAAAAAATCAAATTACCGGAAAACTTGACGGTAATGTTAACCTTTCTTGGTTTGGAGCCAATGCTGTTGAGCGAATAAATAATTTAAACGGAAAAATTGATTTTCATATTGAAAACGGTTCTATGCCCAAACTCGGTTCCGTGGAATATCTTTTAAGAGCAACAAATCTTCTTCAAAGTGCTTTGACAGCATTGTCATTGAATAATATTATAGAATTAATGAAACCTTTTAAAACAGGTACATTTTCAAAAATATCAGGATTAATTTCGGTTAAAAACGGCAAACTGAAGAATATGTCGATATTTTCACAGGGAAAAACTCTCAGTATCTTTATGACCGGCGATTATAATATTGCAGAAAGTGAAGCTGATGTGATTATTTACGGTAAACTCGGCAAAAAAACAGAAGGCTTGTTAGGACCTATCGGTAATATCTCTGCAAATTCATTGTTTACAATAATTCCTTCATTCAAAAACAATAAAGATTACATGGCAGAACTGAAAAAAATTCCCGATATTGATTATAAAAACAAAGATGTCAAATTATTCAGAGCAACTGTAAAAGGAGATATTAACGACGATAATGTTTCGACTTCATTTAGATGGATAAAATAGGAATAATTTAAAAATATTATATAATAAGAAAAAAGGATAATATATGAACAGAAGAAATTTTATAAAATCTTTATTTTTAGGACTATGTGGTGCAATATTAGCTTCAAATTCGGTAAATGCAGGTGTTTTTAAACCCTCAAAAAATAAAATGGACAAACTTTTGCAAAAACATTCGCTCGTTGTATATAAAAATTTGAGAATTTCTTACTACGACGGCAGAGGAATAAGCCCTCTTATGCAATATCTCGAAAATGATGATTTTTCAGGAGCTTATGTAGCAGATAAACGTATCGGCAAAGCCTCTGCACTTCTTTTAGCATACGGAAACGTTAAAGAGGTGTACACTCCTGTTATATCCAAACCAGCAATAGAAGTATTTAAAAAATATAATATAGACTTTTTTGCGGTAAAAATTGTCGACAATATTTTAAATCGGGACTTAACCGACTTATGTCCAATGGAAAAAAAAGTTAAGAATATTGACGACCCGAAAGAGGCATATGAACTTTTTAAAGCAATGAATAGTGAAAAAAAATAATTTATTTATCAACAAAAGATTTTCACCTTCCAAAATGTCAATGAGTTCAGAATGACAGTATTCGTCATTCTGAGGCTTTAGCCGAAGAATCTTTTAATTTTTTAATTCATGCAAAAAATTATTCACTTCAAAAAGTTAAATACATAATAACATAACTTTTTATGATAATAAAAAAACGGACATTTAAAAATGCCCGTTTTTAACTTCATCTCATCTCTTTTATGCAGCTTTTTCTGATTTTTTCTTTTCTTCAGATTCGCCGTATTCTTTTGCAATTTCTTCTTTAACACTTACTTCTTGACCTGCTTTTTTAGCTTCTCTAAGTGCTTTGATTTTTTCGGGATTTAATACTTTTAATTCAATTTGTCCGTTTGTTTCTTTTGATAATGTTTCTCTTACATCAATTCCGTAATCGTCATAGTCTGCAGGAATTTTACCGTCAACAATTTGTTGTTGGAAATATTCAATATGGTCTTGAGCTTTGAGAGGATATTCAGGGTGAACTTTTAACCATTGCAAGTATGATGAATTTCCTCTCGGCCAATTACAATCTCCGCATTCTGCAATAAAGTTTTGTGTTGCATTCGGACCACCCTTTGATTTTGGATGTATATGTTCAATTGTTTGCATTGAAGGTTTTAACAATGATTTTGCAATGCTTGTTGCATTTCCGTTTGCTTCACCGTACGCTTTTTTTACTTCTTGAAAATCAGCAGGAATATTCATTGCTGAATCCATAACTGTTTCGTATGTTACAGGGTCAACAGAATCTTGAAGTTTTACAAGTTTTTCTGTAAACTGCATTCTTGCAATTTTTCCGTCTTCTAAATTTTTAACTTCTTGTGCAATTAAACCGGAAACCGGATTTTTTTCTCCGTATGTTGCTTTAACAATTGTATCAGCTTGTTTTAATGAGTTAATACAATAGTTTTGTGTTTTCTCTTTTAATCCTTTACCTGCTGCACTTTTTGCTCTTGTTAAATCATATCCCGGATTTTTACGAGCTTCTTCCGCTGCTAACATCATTACAACTCTTTGCGGTGTTCTGAAAAAGTCTTTATCTTCATTGATTTTATCTGCTAATTTTTCGCCCTTAATTCCTGAAAATTCTCTTGCTTTTGCATCCATTTGGTTATTTCTTACCATTCTGCCTCCGCAGCAGCAGCAAGGAACATCATCAATTTTCTTTGTAATAAATCCGCCTGTACTTACAGGAAAACCGCCAAAAGAAACAGTAGCAGCATTTCCTCCTAAAAAGTATGCTCTTAATGCTCCTGATTCGGGTGTTTTTTGTTCAATTTCCGGTTTTACCGTATTGATAGGATTGGAAACTTTCTTATTTCCCATTGGCTGCGCCGAAATCATATTCACTGAATTTACAGGAGTAATTGCCATTTAATACCACACTTTCTACACACTTAATAATAAAAACACTTACTCCTCATGAAAGTTTGCTGAAAATCTAAATTGCCTTTTTTTAAAAAATTTTTATTATTTTGTAACATTCGTTAACAAATGATGTTTTTGTAACAAATAATGTTATTCTGCTTGAAGAACAGATATGTTTGCATAATAATTATTACGTTATGTCGAATATTAATATTACGGGTGGACACCCGAAAGGATTATTTTTATTATTTTCTGTGGAAATGTGGGAAAGATTTTCCTACTACGGTATGAGAGCTTTGCTCGTTTTATATCTCATTCAATATTTATTTACGGGAATGGATGATGCAACGGCAACCAAGAATGCGGGAAATATTTACGGATGGTACACAGGGCTTGTATATTTAACTCCTCTTGCAGGCGGATATATAGCTGACAGATTTTTAGGTCAAAGAAAATGCATCTCTGTTGGAGCAATAGTTATGACTTTAGGCTTGTTTGCTCTTGCTGCCAGCGGTATTGAAAGTCTGAAGCAATATTCATGTTTAATTTTTACTTGCGGATTAATATTAATGATTATTGGCAACGGATTTTTTAAATCAAATATCAGTACTATTGTCGGCATGCTTTATGGTAACGACAAACAAAAAAGAGATGCAGGTTTTACCATTTTTTATATGGGCATTAACCTTGGTGCATTCTTCTCACCTTTAGTGTGTGGAACTCTTGCACAGCTTTACGGATTTAAATATGGTTTTATGGCTGCCGGATTAGGTATTATCATAGGTTTTATTACATACAAACTTGGTGAAAATAAATTACTGGGTGAATACGGCTTAACTCCTTATTCAAACCAAATTTCTGTTGATAAAGATGAGGAAGAGGATGATGAACAGGAAGAAGTTAAGGTTAATAAAAATTTAACTTTAAGAGAAAAGCGTAGAATTTATGCATTATTTATATTAATGATTTTTTCAATTTTCTTTTGGATTTGTTTTGAACAGGCAGGATGTTCATTTACTCTATTTGCGGAATATTCTACGCAAAGGCAAATCGGAAACTTCGTTATACCTACGGGATATTTTCAGTCACTTAATCCTGTATTCATTATTACATTAGCACCGTTAATGTCGATGTTGTGGGGCTATTTGGCACAAAAGAGTAAAGAACCCACTTCAATAACAAAGTTTTCTATTGCTTTATTTTTAGTAGCTCTATCCGCATTAATTATGGCTTTTGCTGCATTTTTTGCTCAAAACGGCGGATTAGTTTCACCTGTTTGGTTGGTATTCACATATTTAACCGCAACGCTTGCTGAATTATGTTTATCTCCGATTGGTTTGTCTTTAGTAACAAAGCTTGCACCTGCAAAATTTGCATCTTTGCTTATGGGAACATGGTTTTTATCAAGTTTCTTCGGAAATTTGGCAGCAGGTGTGTTTGCAGGATATTATGAACACATATCTCACGTGAAATTCTTCTTAATTCTTGCGATTGCAGCATTGGTAATTTCTTTGTTAATTCATATTTGCAAACCTGTTTTAAAACTTTGGATGGGTAAAAATTAAAAAATAGGCAAAATAGTGATATTTTTATCATTATTTTGTTGTTTTTTGTAAAAAATGTTTTTATTTTCACTTTTTAATAAATTTTTGATATTATAATAAATATCAAAATAGGAGTTTGAAAAATGGATAAAAAAGCAATGTGTAACTTGGCAATTATTGCAATTGCCGGCTCCTTCGGCGGTTTACTTGCCGGATATGAGATGGGGATTATCTCGGGAGCACAACTGTTCATTATTGATCAGTGGAATTTGAGTGCAAAATTACAGGGTTATCTTGTTTCGATTGTTATGGTCGGATGTTTTATTGGTGCCTTTGTTAACGGTTTTTTTGCAGACAAAATTGGTAGAAAAAAAATTCTTGGTTTTATCGGTATAGTTTATTTAATTGGTTGTATCTGCTGTGCTAATGCCGTAGATATAAAAATGTTAATATGTGCAAGAATTATAAACGGTGTTGCCTGTGGTATGGCTAACGCAGTTGTACCAATGTATTTATCTGAAATTTCGCCTAAGAAAACAAGAGGATTTTTTGCATCACTGTACCAATTATCATTTACAATAGGTATTTTAACTTCTTATTTGGTCGGATTTATATTTTCTTCATCGGCAAATTGGAGAGCGATGTTTTTATCGGGTGCAATTCCTGCAGTCATCTTGCTCGTTATGTATGCATTCCTGTCAGAATCTCCAAGATGGTTGATTTTAAAAGGGCGTGAAGAAGAAGCAAAAGCTGTTTTTGAAAAAATTGAAGAATCAGAATTAGTAGAAAGTCAAATAGCCGAAATCAAAGATTCTATGAAAGAAAAAACTTCAAACACAAAAGCAACTATTCAAAAATGGATGTACATGCCTTTGTTTATTGCTATAGGTTTGATGTTTGCACAAATTTGTACAGGTATTAATGTTATTATCTGTTATGCTCCGAAAATATTCCAAAGTGCAGGGTTCAATGATCCTTCAGCCGCAATGCAGATTACAATTCTCATTGGTGTTGTTAACTTCCTTATGACATTTGTTGCTATGTATTTGAGTGACAAAGTCGGAAGAAAACCATTATTGTTATCAGGAGCAGCCATTATGGCTGTCAGCATGTTTATGCTTGCTGTTTCATTTATATATGGTGCAGCTTTAGGTGATATTCAAAAATGGCTTGCAGTTGCTTCTATTATCGGTTTTATTTGTTCTTTTGCTTATTCTCTCGGACCTGTTGCGTGGGTTTTGGTTTCGGAAATATTTCCGCTTGAAGCAAAAGGCATTTTGATGACTTTCCCTGTTGCTGCAAATTTTATTTTCAATATCATTATTAATGCTCAATATCCTGTTTGGACGGAATCCTTCGGTATCGGTGCGACATTTGCGATATTCGGAGTAATTTGCATTATTTCCATTCTGTTCATTATTTTTGGTGTTCCTGAAACAAAGGGAATTTCTCTTGAAAAGATTGAAGAAAATTGGAAAAACGGTGTAAAACCGAACTGTTTCTAAAGAGATAATATCTTATAAAATAAAAAAGCTTGAATCATTTATGACTCAAGCTTTTTTATATAAAATATTTTGGATTATTGCTTTTTACACAAAATTAAACAAAGCTCTATATTAAAATGTATTCCCTAAGATTGCTTGGTATCTGATTGGGATGGCAGTTTGTTGTTTAAAGTATCTCAAGTTAGAACAGAAAAAGCTAATGAATTCAGAATGACAATATTTGTCATTCTGAACCCGATAGCATTTTGTGGGTGAAGAATCTATTTTAATTTAAGATGCTTCAAATTTTTTAGTATGACGGGTTCAATACAATCGGGATAAACTGCTATATATACTAAATTAATTATTTCTTTTTGTTTTTTTATTTGGAACAACAATAAAAACTGCCGATAGAATTACTATTATACCGAAAATTATTTTTATTGTGATTTCTTCATGAAAGAATACCACACAGAAAATCATTGCACTTACAGGTTCTAAAGCACTTACAATAGCGGAAAGAGTCGGTCCTATCATTTTAATTGAGATGTTTAATGTGTCTATTGCAACAATTGTAGGTAAAATTGCGAGCATTAAAATATCAAACCACAAAATCGGATTTGAAACAAATTGCAGTGTCTTTAAAAAATTAAGGTTGTAAATAAATACCGATAATCCGAAAAGCATTATGTAAAAAGTAAGTTTTTCGGTTTTCATTTTGTTTAAAATATTGTTTTTTTTAATTAAAACCATGTAAACTGCATAAGAAAGTGCAGAAACAATAACTAAAAATAATCCCGTTAAATTTAAATTTTGTCCGTTTTTGCCTTTGTAAAGTAAAAAAACACCAAAAGATACTAATAATATTGATAAAAGTGTTGATAAAGAAATTTTTTCTTTAAAAAATAAAGTCATTATAATAGCAACAAAAATAGGATAAATAAATAAAATAACCGAAGCAATTCCCCCGTCAATATATGAATAACTATGGAATAAAGCCAGAGAAGACAACGAAAACATTAAGGCAGCAATAAAAAGCGGCAAGATTTCTTTCCTTTCAATTTTTAAAGAAACTTTCTTTATAAAAGCAGACCATAAACCAAAAATAATAACAGCGGTAAAATATCTGTAAAATAAAACAGAGTTTGCACCATAGCCGTTTCTATACATATGCAAAGCAAACAGAGGATTTGTCCCGTAACAAACGGCACCGATTGAACCGTATAAAATACCCGCAACTTTGCGATTCATTTTGTGTCTCCGTTAAAACGAATATTCGTGTATGATTTTACCTCAAAATAAGAAGATTAAAACCTGATATTTTTAACGATATTGTAACGTTTTTGTAACATGGGATAATTAATTCTAAAAAAAATTAAAGTTAAATACAAAAAGTACCGACATGACATATGAAGCAGTTTTATTCAAAAAAAATTGTTTTTGGTAAGTGATTTTCTTTATGAAAGGGCTCTATTATGGCAAGTGATTTTATTAAATTAACTTTACAGAACCAGTCAAAATCGCAGATTGATGCGTTAAAACAAATCGGTAAACCTGAAAAGTATATTAACGGTTCAAGAATTGTCATGAACGGAACCGACTTAAGTGTTTTTGAAGGTGATGCTGAAAACTTCCAGAAACAAAAACTTGGCGGATATTCGGAAGAACAACTTGGATTAATTTTTAATGCTTTAGATGTCAATGGTGATGGTAATTTGGATTCTAAAGAACTCCAAGCTTTTGCCGCTATGGGAACAGACACGGAAGGCTGTATTGACAATGATAAAGCTATAATTGATGAAACAGATTTCCAAGCTTTATATGAAATGGCACAAGAGTATGTAGATGAAGCTCTTGATACATCCAAAACCGATAAGCCTTCCTCAACAACTGGCTCATCAAAAACCGATAAGCCCTCCTCTACTGACACACCCAAAACCGATAAACCGGTTATTGAAGGTTCTATTGAAAAGACAGAAGAAAAACCTAAATCATTCGGGGACAGAGTTGCAGGATTTTTCTCGGGAGTTGCTAACGGAATTAATAAGGTAATCGGCGGAGTAGTAAACGGAGTCGGTAAAGTTGTCGGCGGAGTATTTAATGGTATCGGCAGTGCTGTTAAAGGTGTTGTTGACGGTGTCGGCAGTGCTGTTAAAGGTGTTGTTGGCGGTGTCGGTAAAATTGTCGGCGGTGTTGTTGACGGAGTCGGCAGTGCTGTTAAAGGTGTTGTCGGTGGAGTCGGCAAGGTATTTAGTGGACTCGGAAACGGCTTAAAATATTTAGTTACAGGTCACCCGTTAAAAGCCATTGGTTCTGTTGTCGGCGGTGTTGTTGACGGAGTTGGTAGTGCTGTTAAAGGTGTTGTCGGCGGAGTCGGCAAAGTTGTTGGTGGTGTTGTTAACGGAGTCAGCAGTGCTGTTAAAGGAGTTATTGGCGGAGTCGGCAAAGTTGTCGGTGGTGTTGTTAACGGAGCCGGCAAAGTTGTCAAAGGTATTGCTGATGGTATAGGTTCTGCTGTTAAAGGTATTGCAGACGGTATTGGTTCGGCAGTTAAAGGATTCTTGGGAATTTTCGGAATATAATTTATTAATTTATTTAAACTAAAAAGACCGCTTTATAAGCGGTCTTTTTATTGTATTTATCTGTTAAACATATTTCTAAAAAATCCGAAAAATCCTTTATTTTTTTTGCAAGGATCGCAGGGATCTTTTTCTTTTTGACATTCACAGTCGTTAGTATTTTTGTATGCAGGTTTACAATTGTCATTGCAGGTTGTTTTTCTTTCTTTACAAGTATCTTTTTTCTCCTTTGGACATCCGCAATCACTGTCATGTGGTGTTTTGTATTCATATGTTGTTGACGGCGTTTCGAGCATATTGCAAGTATCAGCCAATACGAGAGAATTTGCTGATATTAATACTCCTGTAACAAAAATTGAAGTTAATAATTTTTTCATTTGTAGACCTTTCTTTATTTTGATAAAAATATTTTTCATAACATAGTTATTTTCTCTTATGAAATGAATTCTTAAAATGGCAATAAGGATTAGGTCAATTTTATAGAAAAATTAATTCTTTATTTTAGTTCAATAAAAAACTTTCAAAAATTAAAAAATAATATATTTTTTAAGTAATTTTATAAATCATTCGTTTTCTTGATTATTTTTTTCAATTATTCCCGCAATAAAAAGCCCTGTTTCAAACAACAAATATGTCGGAACAGCAAGCATCAATTGACTTACTATATCAGGCGGCGTCAACAATGCCGCAAGTACAAGGATTATCACCACAACATACGGTCTTTTATCTCTTAGTACCTCTGTTTTTATAAGATTAAATTTTACCGCAAGCAAAATTAATAAAGGCATTTGAAACATTAGTCCGAACGCTAAAGTTAATCCTGCAGCAATATTAATAAAATTACCCAGCCCCAAAGTTGCTTCAATTTGATTTGTCGAAAATCCCGCAGAAAAATTCATAACAAGAGGAATAATAAAAAACACACAAAATAATGCCCCGAGAGCAAATAATATTGTTGAAGCAAAAACAAGGATTGTTAAAAACTTTTTTTCATGCTCATACAATGCAGGCATAATAAACTTTTTAATCTCTGCTGCAATAAAAGGGAAAGCTAATATTAACGCAATAACAACACCTGTTTTTATTTGCAGAATAAAAACCTCCATAGGTGCAAAATAATGAAGCTTTGTCATGCCGTCAGGCATAGAATTATTTACAAGAAAATTAATACATTTAGGTGCTGCCCAAAAACCGACAGGAGATAAAAATAAAACTGCTTTTATAGAATTAAGCAGCATATTTCTTAAAGCCTCTAAATGGCTAATAAAAGTTTCGTCATTATCTGTATTCTTGTTACTCTCGTCATTATTGCTAATTAACTGTGTCATTTTTATTCTCGGCAGATTTCATTTCTGATTGTACATCTTCCTTTTGTTCGTTCTTTGCTTTTTTAAATTCCGAACTTGCTTTTCCAAAAGCTTGGGCAAGTTCAGGGATTCTTTTTGCACCGAATAATAACAATATAATTGCAAGAATAAGTAAAATTTCAGTATATCCGATAGACATAATTTCTCCTAACTGTTGTATTTATTATATTGTGAATGGAGTAAAAAGCAAGTATACGTATAAGTATCAATTCATAATTTAATTTTTATCAGCAAAGAGAGTTTGCATTTTTAAAAGTGCGGTATATGTCGGTAAAATTAATAAGGTATCATCACTTTGAGCTTTTTTTGCAGTTAAATCAATTGCTTTTTTAATGTCTTTTTCAACTGAAATAAGCTTTTCGTCCACTCCGGCATATTTTAAGCGTAATGCCGCATCATTAGCCCTTGTACCCGAAACAACAATATTTTGATGATACGAACTTAATACTTCAAAATCCGCATCCCAAATCCAGGAAACATCTCTGCCATCCGCATAATCGTCATTTAAAATAATGACAAGTTTAGATTTTTCAAAACCTTGAATTTGGCGGATAACTTCACTTGCCCCGACAGGATTTTTGATAAGCTGAATAAGAGCTTTTTTACCGTCAATAACAGTAGATTCTGCTCTTCCAAATACAGATGAATATGTTTCAAGAGCGTGTTTTATTATATCTTCGGAAACTCCAATCTCTAATGCTGCGGAAATAGCACCAAGAGCATTATAAACATTATATAATCCGGGCATATTTATAATAAATTTTGTTTCTTTATTTTGATATTTTATCAACAACTCCGAGTGGGAATCAAAAATCTTTGCAAATCCTAAATAATCGGGAGTCGGTCGTTTATAACCGCAATCACACATGTAGTGCCCTATATGAGCGTAGAATCTTTTTGAATAATTTAATGGTCTTTTACAAATGTGACAATCCGTGCTTTCGGAAGGAGCTTTGGATTTTTGGGCAGAATACGCAAATTCGACTTGTTCCATACCAAAATAAATTTTTTGATTATCCGAAGCAATACCTTCAAGCGTAGGGTCATCAGCATTAAGAATAACTTTTAAGCTTTTATTTTTAGAAATTGCTTCTTTAATTTTTTTATAAGTTGTATCAAGTTCTCCATACCTGTCAAGCTGGTCACGAAAAAGATTTGTAACCAAAAGATAATCGGAGTCTAAAAAATCATAGAGTTTTCTAAGATATGCTTCATCACATTCAAAAATAAAAAAATCGCTTTTGAAATTAAATTTCAAATTATTTACAAGTGCAGTAGCAATACCTGTCAGCATGTTTGCACCTTCTGTATTGTGAACGATTTGTTTACCGTCTTCTTTAACAATATGAGCAAAAAGCCCCGTTGTCGTTGTTTTTCCGTTCGTTCCGGTAACTGAAATTATTTTATCTTTATTACTATCGGCAGCACAGCGGATAAAATCAGGACAAAGCTTCATTGCAAGCATTCCAGGAGCTGAAGTTCCTTTTGATTTACCTCTTAATTTTATTATTTTAATTGCCGCTTTAGCTAATATTAATGCGATAATATATCTTATTCGTTTCATTATGTTGTATTTTTCAAATTATTTGTTTAAAATATTAATCTTCTGTTTTATAATAATATAAATTTCAAAAGAAGGCATCAAATGATTGGATTAATATTTATCTTAATTATAGTTGAAGTTTTTACAGGAATTTGGCTGATTGCCAAGATGCAAAAACTTTCCTCAAGTATTGAAAAAATCAATCTTGCGGTTAAACAGTCAGGTTTTACAGGAAACTTAACAGAAATAAGACTTTCTTTTGCTGCTTTAAATCGAAATATACAAATGCTTTTGCAGGAACAAAAACAAAAAGAGGAAACGGAAAGTTTTATAAAAATAATTAATTTTATTTTGTTGATAGTTCCAATACTTGATTTGTTGATTAAAAAAATAAAAAAAACATAAATAAATGTTAAAAACCTGCAAAGCATGCTGAAAATATTTACAATAAAAATAAGCATGGTATGCTAAGAAAAGGAAACTCAGTGGAAATTGCAATATATCCGGGAAGCTTTGATCCGGTAACAAAAGGACATTTAGACGTACTTAAACGTGCCGCAGGCATTTTTGATAAGGTAATTATTGCCGTATTAAAAAACAGTCAAAAACGCTCTTTTCTTCCTATTGAAGACCGATTAAAGCTCATTCAGATGTCTTGCGACTACGATAATCTTACAAATGTTGAAGTTGATTCTTTTCAAGGTTTAACAATAGATTATGCAAGACAAAAGGGTGCAAACGTACTAATAAGAGGATTAAGAGCTGTTTCTGATTTTGAATACGAAATGCAGCTTTCCCAAACAAACAACGCACTTGCACCGGATATAAACACTGTGTTTCTTATCACAAAACCAAAATATAACTTTATTTCGTCAAGTACAGTTAAGGAAGTTGCCTTAATGGGTGGAGATATAACAAAATTTGTTTCCCCGCCGGTTGCCGAATATTTAAAAGAAAGAATCAGTAAGGAGTAATTCACAAATGGCAAAACTTCAATTAAAAAGTTTATTGGGAAAGGCAAATGCCATTATAGAAAACGGAACTAACTTTTTCGGAAAAGT
>JBJEGL010000267.1:0-1669 GCA_051875035.1 Candidatus Gastranaerophilaceae bacterium
CTGTTAATGTTTGGTTTGGTGTTTCAGTGTATTGAATCATTATTTTTAATCTGTGCTGTCTGCAAGTTCATCAGAATTGTTCATTTCCAATGCTGTCAAAAGTTTTAATGCCGCTGTTCTTTGAGTTTCCGGAGGAGCAACACGCAGAAGTTCAACAGCCTTAAGCATTACAGGGTCATTATCATACCAACGGTTACCTTTGCCTGCATATTTCGTAACCATATTATATACGCTGTCGATTACGTCTTTTGCAACTTCCTGCTGAAGTTTTATAATAAATTCAGACGTATTATCATCCGCATTACCGCTTTCGGATTGAAGCTTCAAAAGTTCCAATGCTTCTCTTAAAATAGGATCTTTATCGTACCAACGTCTGTATTGTTTTTGTTCAGCCATCTGTTTTCCTTTTTATAAACCTAATAAATCAATTATAAGCGATTTTACATCATTGTAAACACTTTCTTTTGATTTTTCTCCGTTAACAACTTTTATACGATTAGGGTTTTCTTTTGCCAATTCTATATATCCGTGCCTTGTTCGTTCAAAAAATTCTTTACCCGCCAACTCTAATCTGTCAAGATTTTTACCTGCTCTTTGATGACCAACTTCCACCGAAACATCAAAAAATAATGTTAAATCCGGAGTAATTCCATTTGTTGCAATTTTATTAAGCTCAGTTAACATTTGAATATTTCCCTGTCTGCCGTAGCCTTGATATGCTACCGTAGAATCGGTATGCCTGTCGCATAATACAATTGTACCTTCTTCTATCATTGGCTTTATAAATGTATCTATATGTTGCGAGCGGTCAGCAAGAAAAAGAAACATTTCGCAATTATTGGAAACTTCGCCATCGTAGTGAAGTAAAATTTCTCTTATTTGAGAACCAAGTTTAAGACTTCCGGGTTCTCTTGTTTTGACGCATTTTATACCTTTTTCGGTTAAAAAATTATAGACATTGTCAAGCTGCGTTGATTTTCCGCAGCCGTCAATGCCTTCAAATGTTATAAAATAACCACGCTTTGTCATTAAATTTTATCCGTTCCCATATATTTTCTGAGAACTTCAGGTATTACAATCGTTCCGTCTTCTTGCTGGAAGTTTTCAACAATTGCGGCAAATGTTCTGCCAACAGCAAGACCCGAGCCGTTAATCGTATGAACAAAATTAAGTTTACCTTCTTTGTTTCTGTAACGAATATTTGCACGTCTTGCTTGATAGTCACCGTAGTTTGAACAGCTTGAAATTTCTTTATATGTATTATAAGACGGCATCCAAACTTCTAAATCAAAGCATTTATTTGCACTGAATCCTATATCTGCCGTACAAAGAGCAACTCTTCTATATGGAAGTCCTAAAAGTTCCAAACATTTTTCCGCATTTTTTGTTAATTTTTCGTGTTCTTCGGGACTTGATTCGGGGGTTGTAAGTTTTACCATTTCAACTTTGTTAAATTGATGAACTCTGATTAATCCTCTTGTATCTTTTCCTGCAGAACCTGCTTCTCTTCTGAAACATGGTGTATATGCAGTCATATATTTAGGCAAATCTTCTTCATTTAAAATTTCGCCCGCATATATGTTTGTAACAGGTACTTCTGCGGTTGGAATTAAGTATAAATCTTCATCAACACATTTATACATATCTTCTTTAAACTTCGGAAGCTGTC
>JBJEGL010000268.1:0-6221 GCA_051875035.1 Candidatus Gastranaerophilaceae bacterium
ATTGATTTACCTAACAGAAATATAACACTTGACGTAGACGAAAAAGTACTCTCAGAAAGAAAATCAAAATTTGTCATGCCAGAACCCAAGGAAAGAAAAGGTGTTTTGGCAAAATATGCACGTTCTGTTAAAAGTGCATCAAAAGGTGCTACAACATAAAAATCATGCCCAAATACATTATTACAATTCGGTCATGAGAACATGCTCAGGCATGAATGCAAAAAATAAAAGGGACAAGGATAATAAATCTTGTCCCTTTTATTGCTATTATTGCTTTTGAAGGATTGTATCATTTTCTTAATATATCATGATTTGCTATTGAAAACTCTCATGCAAAGTATATAATTAAAGAACGTTAGGGATAAGCCTCAAAGCAAATATCTGACGTAATCTTGGGGAAAAGTTGTTAACTTGGAGGGGATTAAAGTGCTCAGAAGCAGAGATATGGGCAGAGCAATAGCAGTAAGACGATGGACTAATACGGCTCTTGAATGCTATAAGCGAGGATGTGTTTGTGAAGGTTGTTTTTATACGGACTTCTTTAACGGTACATCACAACGTTGCCAGATGAAGGCATCTGTATTGGAATTAGTCAGAGTATTAGGAAAGCCGGATGTTGAGATTCAGCAAGTTTTAAACGACTAATTTAAAATGAAGAAAGAAAAAGCTCCCTATATAAGGGAGCTTTTTCTTTAAAAAAAGTATTTTTATCATAAAAAAGGCAATATATTAAATTTAAAATACTTATTATATATGGGACTAAAGCAGAAGTGATTTTAGCAAAAGAACAAAATATTAAATGTAATATAAAACATAATACTGATGTGAATTTTAAAACATCAGAGAATGAAAAGGCTGCGGTTATCACACCTCATGGTGATACGGCGGAAAAAAATTTTGCAATAGTTCTTTTGAATAGGATAAACAAGCAGGCACAAGATACTTTAAATACTCAAGTTAGCCATACTGGATGGATTGGAAAAACAACAGATTTAGCTGCAGATGTTTTAGGCTCAAAATATTGTAAAAAAGATTTATCAGAGCTATTAATACAAAATAGGGCAGATATTGATACGTTAGAACAAGCCAATGAAGATGGAAATTTTAACTCCAAATTTTTTGATATTTTTGGTGTTAATTACAATGCAGAAAATATTAAAAATTTTGAAAAAATTTTTGATAAACAAGCAAAGATACAAGCTGCAAAAGGGGTTTTAAACAATACAAATAAAAAACTCGGCGGGTATGTAAAATTTTTTGAGGAAAATAGTGATTTAGAACAGATTGAACGAAATCTTAAAATAAAAAATGATGTTCCAAATATTGATAAGAAGCTTGATGAATTTGGCAAGGCTCTTATTTCTGTGACTGGTGATAAGAATATTCTGAAAGAATTAAATAAAAAGAATAAAGATTTTGGAAAATCGGAAAGAGAACAAAGAATTAGCACATATACAGAGTTGGCAAGAGAGTTAATCAGTCGTGATAAGAAGGCTTTAGAAGACTTAAAAGAAGGTAAATCATCGATTGAGCTGAAAAAAGAGTTTAATGAGTCATATAAAAAAGCTTTCGGGTCAAAAAACAATGTAAACAGAAAAGTTATGGAGTATTCTGTTTTACAGAAAGCAAGAGCATACTTTTTTAAGTTATATTCGTTAAGATATGGTTTAAAAGCAGTTGCTTTAGCAACGGGTCCCTTGAGTATACCTGCAAAGGCAATGATTCGTTCTTCTATGAAATTTGGAATGGACACTGCAAATGTTGTCACTAAAAAAGAAGATAATAAATTAACTAAAAATACAGTTACAAAACTTGCGAAAAATGCTGTTTTTTCAGGTATCTCTTATGCTACAAAATTAAAATTGTATAAAGAAATACCGAAAATTCATTCTAATAATAAATATATTGAATATGGTTTCAATGAAATCCGTAAGTTATTGATAAGATTGACTACAGATAAAGTAACAAATGAAATAAAATCAAAAGTATAGGTATTTTCTTTATTTTATTTACACATATTTTGTAAACGTTTTATTAAGGTTTCATTTATTGCTTCAGAAACGGTTTGTTTTTCGGAGAAGACTTTTTCAGCGGTTTTTGTAACTTCATCTGTTATTTTTGCATAGTTTGAGTTAACAGGAGTTGGTTTAGAATTTTTTATAGCTTTAATAAAAATAATTGAGTTCTTGGGCTTTAGTTCAGGAGATAAAAAGATATTACTTTCGGCAATATCTTTTCTTGCAGGGGTTATCAGCCCAGTTTCCGTAAATGTTTTTATTGTATCTTGTGATGCAAGATATTTCACAAAGTCTATTGCTTGTTTTTTGTATTTTGAGGATTTTGAAACAGCCCATCCTGAAGAATCTGTGAGTATTTTTGAAGATTTTGATTGAGGAAAGGGAATTATATCCCAGTCAAATGTTATACTTTCTCGGAATTTTGGAACAAGCCAACGTCCGCTTAAATACATTGCAGTCTTACCATTTATAAACATTTGTGCTGACGTCATGCCCGACATTTGCCAATCATGAGGTATTGAATTATCAATATTAATCATATCTGCGTAGAAAGATAAACCTTTTAGACTTTCTTTTGAGTTTAGGATGATATTTTTTCCGTCGTCTGTAAGTATTCCGCCGTTAAAGTATTCCAGATAACTCAACCAAAAAAGAGGATTTTTTTCATAATTCAATCCAAATATACCGTTTTTGGAAACTTTTTTTGCAGCTTTCTTTAAGTCTTGAAGGGTTTTTATTTGTCCCGGTGATTTTATCAAATTTTTGTTTACGTAAAGAACAAGGTTAGAAACATCTCTTGGAACGGCATATAACTTATCGTTATATTTAAAACAGTCTATTGAACTTTTAAAATATTCGTCTTCATTAATTTGACCGCTTAAGTCCTCAAATAAATTTGCTTTAATATATAAAGGTGCATACGTATTGTTAACGAAAACTACATCCGGTTCTGTTTTTGATGCATATAAAAGGTGTAATTTTCTAAAATAATTTTCCGGTACATGAATTAATTCAATTTTTACATTCGGGTTTTCTTTTTCGTATTTTGATATTACCTGTTTTAAAATCGCATATTCTGTTCTTGACCCCCAAGAAGAGAACTTTATCACTATTTGTTTTTCTGCTTTTTGTGTGCATCCGCATAAAAATGTCACGCAAAGAAAAATAAAAATAAATAGTGTTTTTTTCATTAACTATACTCTCCGATAAGAGAAATTTCTTTATCGGTAACTCTTACTAATGCTTTAAATTTGTTTAGTATTATGGAGTATATTGAAGAATTATTTGATTTGGTACAAAATTCCATAAATAAATGTTCTGAACCAATTTGTTCAGGGTTAAAAGTTTTTAATACAAATACTTTATTATCTATATTCCCTACAATAGAAACTTTTGAACCGTATTTCACAAGACAGAATCTATTGGAATCATTCATTTTAAAATCTTCAATAAGTTCAGGTTGCTTTTCTTCTTTTTCGTTATGTGCTGAAGCTAATGCTATTTTATACGCATCTGAGAGATTTTCACATTTTTGATTTAAATCATTTTCTTGGTTTTGCTCTTTGTTTTGTTGCACATTGTTTTCAAAAGTGATTTTATCTTCGATAGCTTCCGCTCTTGCTTGTGCTTCCGCTTCTGCTTTTGCTTGTGCTTCCGCTCTTGCTTGTGCTTCTGCTCTTGCTTTTGCTTGTGCTTCCGCTTCTGCTCTTGCTTCCGCTTCTGCTCTTGCTTGTGCTTCCGCTTCTGCTTTTGCTTGTGCTTCCGCTTCCGCTTTTGCTTGTGCTTCCGCTTCCGCTGCTGCTTTTGCTTGTGCTTCTGCTTGTGCTTCTGCTTCTGCTTCTGCTTCTGCTCTTGCTTGTGCTTCCGCTTCTGATTCTTCAATATTTGTGTTGAAACGAATGCCTATATCGCTAATGTTTTCTTTTTGGGCTTGAATTTCTATTTCAGTATTACTGTGTTTTTCTACGTTTGTATCTTGAATTTGTTTTGTTTTTGCTTGAATATATTGGAGGTTTCTTTGATAAAGGTTGACATTATTTGTATCTGATAGGAAGTTAACTTCTTCATTTTTAATATCGGCAGAATTATTATTTAATGAATTTTCTTCACCTTGTGCAGAGTCTGATATAAATTCAATATTATCAGGTTGTTCTTCAACAGTTGATACACTATTATCACTTATATCTTTTGGGGTATCATCAATTATAGTGAAGTTATTATTATTAATTTCATCTTCATCATTTTTAGATACAACGTCTTCTTTTTCATCAACATCATCATTATCATCTGTATCATCAATTATTGTATATTCCTCTTCATCAATATCAAAATAGACTTGGTTATCCGTAATATTTTGTTCCAAATTATTTGATTGTATGTAATAATCTTCATTATTATCAAATACAACATTGGAATCATTGTCTTCAAGAATTGTAACTTCTTCATTCGGGTCAGAAATTAATGAATCATAAACCGATGTATTTTGTTCATTTATTGAGGTATCGTCTTCATCATCAAGAAGAGTAAATTCCTCTGTTTCTTTTAATTTATTTTCAAGATTGTGAGGCTCTTCCTGTGAAATAGTTTTTTCCTGTACAACTACGGGTTCTTCTTCAATTATTGTATCGGTTGTATTTTCATTATCTAATTCAATTAAGGAAAAATAATTATTATTATCTAAATCGGTATGCTCATCAATATCAAATGCAGATGTGTCACTAATTTCAATTTGAAGATCGTTCTTATTGTTGATATCAAATTTTTCATCTTCAAGTTTAAAGAAAGTTAAATTATTATTTTGGTCACCTTCTGTTGACGGTAAGGCTTCTACTCCGACATCAGGAAGAATTTCGTCCTGATTTTCTATATCAAAAAACGACACATCTTCTTCTTCCTGATTTTGATAACTGTTTAAGTTATTTAAGTTATTTAAGTTATTTAAGTTATTTAAGTTATTTAAGTTATTGTTTATTGTTTCTGTTTTAGGGGAATCTAAAACTAAAACAGAACTTTCTGAACTTTTTTGTTCTGCTTGTTTTGAATTTGTGCTGTTAGAATGTATTGGTTGTGATGAGTTTGTACTTTTATTAAATTGACCCTCATCTTCTTTCTCAAATGCATATGTTTCTGACGGAGGAGTTATGTCTTTATAGAAATTATTTCTTATTGTAACGGAAATATCTTCATCATAAGTTGAGATTCTAGCAGCAGCACTTTTTCTATGTTTCTTTTTATTTTTTTTCTTTTTTGTTGCCGAAGTTTGTTTTCTTATTAAATATAAACATATTATCCCAAGAATTAAAGTTGTAATATAGCAAAACCAATCAAAAGGAGAAAGGATTCTGCTATTTGATTCTGAAAAGCTGCTATAGTCGTTTTTTGGGTGATTATCCGTATTTTCTGTAATGTTGTCGTCGTTATTATTTATTTCATTTGGCTCATTTTGAGCATTTTTAAGATTATCCTGATTATTGTTATTTTCTGTATTTTCCGTTTTTTGTTCTACCGTTGATACTGGACATGCAGAAACTTTCACTTCAGAATTATCTTTTGTTTGAAATATTATTTTAGTGCTTATCTTATCCGGATTAGCTAAATCTTTATTTTCTTGCAAGGAAACATTTATGTTTTCTTTTCCGCTTTGATATACAATATCATTTTCAGAAATAGAAGACCTTGAGTTAGGTAAAAACATAATATAAGTATTATTGCCGACAAAAGTGAATTGTGCTTGTTCCCCGTTTTTGTTAGGTAATGGCAAAATATAAGTGTTCTTACCGATAGGTTTAAGATTATACTGTTTATTCGGCAGATTTTCAAACTCCATCTTTACATGAAATTCGCCATTTTGATTTTGAAAAACAGTCATGCCATGAAGACTGTTTATTGCATGCCCGTTTTGTTCTTCAGCATATACTGTAAAGGACATGTTAAAAGCTAATAATATTGCAACTATATACCTAAATACTTTCATAAAATCATTTTACCTGTTTCTTTTTATACTGGCAACTTAATAATAATATTAATATAAGTAAAAAAATTTTTAAACATTTTCTGCACAAAAATTTATGTTTATATTATGATATTATTGAGGTATTAAATGAGTACGATAGGCATTTGCTTAGTCTTGCAAAAAGATGGGAAAATTTAAGCCGGATGTAGAAGAAAAAAGGAGAATTAAGATGCCGGTAGCATCAATGATTG
>JBJEGL010000269.1:0-1642 GCA_051875035.1 Candidatus Gastranaerophilaceae bacterium
CAATTTATAATAATTAGTAAATTTAACTGCTTGTGTTGTACAAATTCTTTGACAAGCTCCGCAAAATGTACACTTTCCCAAATCAATAGTTAACGGATTTAATGAAATAGCGTTTGTCGGGCAAGTTTGAATACATTGTTGGCAATTGTTACATATAGTGTTATCAAGTTGCGGTAATCCTCGAAACTGTTCTCTCATAAGAGCATTAGGAATATCTTTTATAAATTGTTGTTTTTGAATTAATTTCATTTTTAATGTATCTAACATATATTTCTTTCTATATTATAAGTCAAATCCACAGTATGAAAGGTCAAAACCTTTGTTGCATAACGGAAAATCAGAAATGCCGTTTTCCCTTAGGGCAATAGAGAGTCCAAACCAGTTATTAAAAGACGGGTCTTTGATTTTATATCTTGAAATATTTCCTTGTTCATCAGTTAAAGCGATGTGAACAATTTCTCCTCTCCAGCCTTCTACTGTTGATATTGCAAAACTGTTCGGAATAAAATTTCTATTAATATCTGTTTTATATTCTTCATTGCTGTATTTTTTTAATTCTTCAAGTAATTTGAAAATAAACGAGATTGAGTCTAATGTTTCAACATATCTGATATTAAATCTTGAATACGCATCATTTGTTGCTTTAAATGGAGTTTTTTTCAGTTCTTTAAACTGTTCTTTTTCAAAATCTGTTCTTATATCTCTGTTTAGTCCGCAGGAACGTGCAATCATTCCTACCATATTTAAAGCTTCCGCTGTTTCTTTTGAAACTATTCCTGTTTTTTCAAGTCTTGACATAACGGATGATGATTTAAGTGCGGCTTCTGCCATATTTTTTACATTGAATTTGACTGTTTTTAATACGTTTTTAATTTTTTCGCTTAATTCAGTATTTATGTCATAGTTTGTACCGCCGACAGTTATAAGTCCTCTTCCAAAACGGCTTCCCGAAATTTCAAGCATTGTATTTATAACTAAAGTTCTTGTTGTCCCAAATACTTCTTTACCCATAAGATAAGCGATATCACCTAATATTGCTCCCATATCTCCTATGTGAATAGCAATTCTTTCCATTTCCAGTGCGATTATTCTTATTATTTTGGCTTTATCGGTTATTTTACTTTCAGTCAAATTTTCTATAAGTTCCGAATAGGCTATATTATATGCTATTGCAGAATCTCCGCAAATGGACTCTGCAAGTTGATTAGAGGGTGTTTGGGTCATTAAATCTTCAACACCTCTATGTTGGTATCCAAGCATAATTTCAAGGTTATAGACTCTTTCACCTTCACATAAAAATCTAAAATGACCGGGTTCTATTACTCCTGCGTGAATAGGTCCTACGGCTACCTGATGGATTTGTTCCCCTGCCATATCAAAAAATTTATATTCATCTTGATTTTTTCTGACTGGCTTCAACCATGGATGACCTTTGGGCATTATTCCGAATTGTTCATATAATTCTCTTTCAAACATATGATACATCGGATTTTCTTTTGTGATTGAGTCATATTCTTTGACGTTTTTGTTTATTAAAGTCGAACTTACGATAAATTCACCTTTTTCATCATCAGCAAGAACTGCAATAATTTTTATCTTATCGGTCAAGTCACTTCCGAAAAATCCGACCGGTCGTAAATTC
>JBJEGL010000270.1:0-6153 GCA_051875035.1 Candidatus Gastranaerophilaceae bacterium
AAAATGTGAAAGCGGCGAAGATTTCGTAAATTCCATGTTTGATATGGACGAGGGTTCTCGTGGAATCGGCGAAATCGCAATTGGTACCAACGATGAAATTCAAGAAGTTACAGGAAATATTCTTTTTGACGAAAAAATCGGCGGCTCAATTCACATGGCAGTCGGTGCGTCTTATCCTGAAACGGGCGGCAAAAATGTTTCCGGTCTTCACTGGGATATGATTAAAAATATGAAAAACGGCGGAAAAATATTCGCAGATGACAAATTAATTTATGCAAACGGAAAATTTATAATATAAAATAAAGCTTTTTATATATTTCATTTGAAAAACAAATCTTGAGCGTAAAATTTCAAGATTTGTTTTTTATTTGGGAAAGATTTCTATACTTCCAACTTGAAAACCTGTTTCATCAGTTATTTTTGTTTCAAGCATTTTAGCAAGATTTGATTGTTCAAAATTTTCAAAATAATTCATTTTATTTAGCAGAGTTGATAAAATTAAACCTCTTGAAAAATTATCAGGGTCGGAAAGTTTAATTACAAAAGATTTTTTAGTTTTTACATCTACAACACAACACAAATTGCCTGCTCCAACTTTAGCAGTTAATTTCCCGTTTGAAGCCGCAATAATTTCGGAATCCAATCTTCCATGCCCGCCTGCATAATAAGGATTTTTTAAAACTGCTTCAGCAATTTTTTTATATTTTTTGTGTGTATAAACTTTCAAAAAGCCTTTTGCTAAATTTTCAAGCGGCGTAGCTATTACAGGGAGAGTACAACCGTCTTTTGAAACAGGGCAGTCAGTGAGTTTTTTTTCACATATTTCAGCACAAAAATTCAAAACATATTTTTGTAAAGGATGATTAATATTATTATAATTTTTGATGTCAAACCCCTTTAAAACACAATAAGCAAGCATAGCAGCATGTTTTCCGGAGCAATTGTTGTGAATAGCACGTGGATTTTTATTTTGTTTAATAAGAATATGCTTAGCATTACTGTCCAATGGCATCAATGGAGGACATAATAAATCTTTTTCAGAAAGACCTATTTTATTTAAGATATTTGTTATTGTTTGGATGTGAAAATCTTCTCCAGAATGAGAAGCAGTACAAACAGCAATTTCTTTATCCGTAAAATTGAAAGCATCAATGATTTCGGAAACAGCTGCAAATTGTAAAGGCTTCATACAAGAGCGGTGATAAAAAGGATATGCCTTTCCATCACCTGCAATTTTTATTATTTCGTTATCAAAATATTCAAGAATTATACCAAAATGTTCTTCTTCATATAAACCACCTCTTTTATGGCGGCTTAGCAATTCATATTCGGGATACATCCTGTTACTTCTTCAATATTGCGGCAATTTGATTTAACTTGCTTTGTAAATTGTATATTTCTTGACGAAGAAGAACTAACTGAGCAGAAGATTTTGCATCAAGTGGGGAATTTCCAGCAACTTTTTCTGTCGCTTCTGTTGTCGTACTTTTACCAAGCATATTTGAATTGAAAATAAAACGTTTTTTACTTTCTTCTTTGATATTAATAATTGCTTGAGTTTCCGCATCAGTTACAAAGCCCATAGAAATCAATATTTGAGCATAAGGAACACTCTTACCCTGGGCTTTTAACTCTCTTTGTCTTAAAAGGGCTTTTTTAATATTTTCTTCAGAAATTCTGCCTATTCTTTTAAAATATTCACCCATTCTTATTCTGCTGCTTAAATATAAGCCTGAAGCAAGAATTCTTGCGGAAGTAGGTTTAGCAATATATTCTTTTTCAAGACATTGAATATTTACTTTTGCAGCATCTTGAAGTGTCCAAAAATTCTTAAGTGTTATTTCCGCAATAGAACAACCTTCATTTACACATTGCAAAAATCTGTATATGGATTCATCTTCTTCTCTTGCACGTTCTTCAAGTTCTCTTTTTCCTATTAAAGTTATAAGAGGAACATGCAATTGGTACGATTCTTCAATCGGAGTATTTAAATCTGTTTCCGAAATCTTTTTGCTTTCAAAATCTTCTCTAAGCTTCATGTATATTACTTCTTTTACCCAAAAAGGAAAATCCATAACTTTTTCAATAAACGATTCAAACATTTTTTGTGCCATATTCCAGTCTCCTATAAATACTAAAATAGCAAAGAAATAAAAATCCTTCAAGATTGTATCGTAAAATTAATATAAATTTTTAAAAACTTATTTTTTATGTATAATTATAGAAAATGGAAGGTCTGTCATGCAAGTATTTGAGGTAAAAAATGATATAGCTGAAATTTTGTACGAACCTA
The DNA here is from genome assembly GCA_051875035.1 of Candidatus Gastranaerophilaceae bacterium. Lineage (GTDB taxonomy): Bacteria > Cyanobacteriota > Vampirovibrionia > Gastranaerophilales > Gastranaerophilaceae > RUG841. Next base: position 2,294 of record JBJEGL010000270.1, read on the forward strand.
ATGAAAACGAATTATTTTTATCTGATTTTTTGTTTTTAGAGGATGACGAATCTACTATTGTTTCTCAAGTTACAAATATTTCAACAACCGAACAAGCAAATATTAATATTGCAACAGTTCAATTCTATTTATCTATTGATAAATCCAATAAGCTATCAAGATATAATGGACATACACCCTCCAAAAATTCAGATGTAGGCTGTCTTGATGCAGAAGAAATAATCGGACTTTTTAGGCCTAAAAACAGAGAAATACTTTGGGGAAAATATATAAGAGATACCAAACTTTCAATTGCTACAGATATGAGGTTTCTTTCTTCCAATTGCTGCGTTATCTGTGACAGAGCAATGCAAAGTGTTTCAATAATTAAAACTTTACTAAAGTCATTGAGTAAAACAAGAGTTTTAGTTTTAGATTTTGACGGAAAATATACAAAAACCGAAACAGATAACAATGCTGAATACGGAAAAGATTTCAGAATTCCTTTAGACAGTAAAGCTCTTGATTATATTTTTGAACAAGATTTGACTGACTGTCCGATTGAAGCTAAAGCAATTATTCAAAATATTATTTTAGAAATACAAAAATATGTTGAATCAACAGAAAAAGGTTTTTTACCGTTTAGTCATTTTATTAACATTGTTATGGCGGAATGTAAAAACTCTAAAGATTCAGGTTTGTTAATATTTTGTAATAAATTACTTCAATACAAACAGAAGAAAATATTTGCAGATGATGAAAAACAATTTTCAATCATTGATAACTCAGAAGGTTCATTGAAAATTGATATTTCGGATGTTGATACAAAATATCACAATCTTATTTTAAATTCGATTTTTTCAAATGTACATAGAAAAACATATATTATATCAGATATATCGGAAGAAAATATTTCAAACAGTACAATTAAGCGAGTATATGAAAACTCGACTATACGATTAATTCCAATAATAAGTCATGAGGATAAATATCTTAATAAAATAAAATCATATTGTAAAAATTTAGTTATTTATGCTCCGGCAGCAAGAAAAAAATCTGAAGAACCTTATGCTTCTTTTATTGATAAATTATCACAAAATAGTTTTATTCTTTGGGGAGAAGGTACATTATTCATTCCTCTTATAGCTGAAGAAAATGATTCTGACAATTTTGAAGAAAATATCTTCGGAAGGAATATTACAGATGCAATTACCGTTTCAGACTTAGATGATTTGGATGCTATAAATAATGCAAATATTATTTTACAACAACCCGTTAAAGATGAAGTTACGACTGAAGATTTAGACAGTCTTGAACAAGATAATAATATTGATACATTTGAAGATATTCAGGAACAAAATATTAACGAAGACGAAAATAGCGATTATTTACTTGATTTTGACGGAGAGAATGAAGAAATTATTATAAATGAAGAACCGGAAGAAATTTTGGATGTTGAAGAGGAAAAAGTTTCTGATGAACAAGCCTTAAAATCTAATGAAAATCTCCAGTCAAAGCAGAAACAAATAAAGATTTCAGCATCTGAAACAGTACAAGAACCATTACCACAGGAAAAAAAGCCTATTCAGCAAAATAATTTTCCAGATTCAAACAAGCAGCAGCAAACTGATTCAAAATATGAAAACTTGCCTATATATGAACCAAAAGAGGTTAATAATCCGATAAATGAAGAGTTTAAAGAAGGAAACAGGGTTATTCATGCTAAATATGGTGAAGGAACTATAGAACAAATTATTTCGTACGGTAAAAAAACATTATTTTCAATACAGTTTGATAATGTAGGAAGAAGACTTCTTGACCCCAAAATAACAACAATCAATAAAGTATAAAACTATTTGTCCAAATAAAAAGACGGCTCGGTAATTTTAAAAATTAACATTTTTAGTATATTTGAATTAAAAGAAAAAATATATTAAAATATTAGTATTATTGTTATAAAAAACAGTTACGGAGAATTTATGAAAAAAATAATTACTGCCCTTGTACTGTCAAGTATAGCTATAACACCGGTTATGGCTGAAGAATTGATTTCGACACCGCAAACACCTGCTGTATATGAGTTGGGTAAATATAATTTTACATTTGAGCAGAAAAAAGAAAATATTGTTCCTGCAAATACTGAGATAAAAGTACAGGAAACAACGCCCGCGACAACAAAAATTAACGTTCAAAAAGACATATTAAAACCGGTGACTTCGGAAAATAAAACTCCATCACCCGATATAAACCCTGTAAATACAAAGATTAATACACAAAAAGAAATTATTAAACAAATAAAAAATGATGAAGTTGTAAAAAATATTAAAAAAGATGCAGCAGAAGCTAAAAATGTAACAGAACAACAAAATGAAAAGGTATACGAACAAGTTGACGTTACAAAAAATAAAACTGAAAAAGAAATTATCAATAATATCCAAAAAACAGAACAAAAAATAGATAAAACAAAAACTAATGCAGAAAAAACAATAAACAAAGAAATAAGACAAACACAGCAAACTATAGATAAGAAAAAAAATAAGGTTAAACCTAATAAAAAATCACAGTTTTCAACAAAGCAAGAGAAACCGGTAAAATATGACCCAGATAAGCCTCCTTTCAAATTTCAAATAAAAGAAATTCAATATAAAGGTTCCACAACAAAAAGCATAATTGAATCACTTTAATATAGTTGGCTAAAAAGATTAAACAGAAACATTCGTAATTTATAATTTTCGAATGTTTTTATTTTTATTTGAGATATATGTTATAATTTACAATATGAAATATATCAGAATTTTAATTCTTAATTTATTTATCATTTTTATATTTTTAGCTGTTATAGATACTATATTATTTAAAATTGAAAAAGAAAAATATATAGAAATTTGTAAAAACTCAGCAGGATTTTTTGACAGTTCACAAATATGTCACTATGCAAAAAATGTTCCTAACAGCATTATTCAAATAGAACCGGAACGTCAAATAATTAATAAAATAAACAATAAAAACGCTATTTTACTTTTAGGTTGTTCTTATACTTACGGTGCAAATTTATCACCGAATCAAAATTTTTCATATTATCTTGCAAAAGAAACAGGATTATCAGTATATAATTTTGGCATTTGCGGAGGTAGCATTCAACAAATGTTGTACTTATCCCAGCAAAAAGACTTTTTAAAAAATTATCCGAATGTTAATCTTATAGTATATACATATATTGCAGACCATATAAACAGACCTAATGAATTTTTGAAATGTGAAATTTATACTCCATATTGTAATTTCAGAATAAAGGAAAAAAACGGAAAATATGTTAAAGCATCAGAATGGTACAGTTTACCTTCAAGATTTTTTATATTCAGAATGTTTTTAAAATCAATTACATTATTCAGAAATAAAGAGATATTTTATGAATATAATGCTTCTAATTTTGTAAAAATGGTAAATCAAACAAAAAGAAATTTAAAATCATATTATCCAAATGCAAAATTTGTATTTTTATTTTTTTATCCCGGAGATAAAAAGGAATGGATATATAAATTTGATAAAGACATCTTAATCATGACAACCGATGATTATGTAAATGTTAATATACAAGAACCCAAATACAGACATGGTCAAGATTATCATCCATCCGAATTATTATGGAAAGATACAGTTCCGGATTTTGTAAAAAAACTTAGAGAAATTCAATACTTATAATAATCTTTTACATAAAAATAACTATAATTTGTCAAATTCATTCAGCAGGTAGCCCGTAGGTCAGGCTTTGCCTGACAAATAAAGTCTGTTGGTTTTGTTTGACTAATTTTGCCAAAACTTACTAACCTCTCACAAATCAATTCACAGAATTGCTTTGTTCGGCAGAGTGCAAAATGTAT
>JBJEGL010000271.1:0-1633 GCA_051875035.1 Candidatus Gastranaerophilaceae bacterium
GAGCAGTTATATGAAATTTTAAAAGCAAAAGGAGAAAATATTGGAATTGCAACAGTATACAGGAATCTTAATACTCTTACTGAAATGGGTGAGATAATCAAATTTAAGACATTTGAAAAGAATGAAAGATATGATGCAATAACATTGCCGCATAACCATTTTCAATGTACGGAATGTGGTGAAATATATGATTTACCTGTTGAATACACGAATTCATTAATTAAAAAAATCGAAATATTAGGTTTTGATATAACACAATGTTTGATATTATTTTCGGGAATTTGTCCTGAATGTAAAAAGAAGGAGAATAAATGATGGAATTAAAAGGCACCAAAACAGAAAAAAACTTGCAAGAAGCTTTTTCCGGAGAGTCACAAGCAAGAAATAAGTATACATATTTTGCAAGTCAAGCAAAAAAAGACGGATACGTTCAAATATCAAAGATTTTTGAAGAAACTGCAAATAACGAAAAAGAGCATGCAAAATTATGGTTTAAACTTTTGAATGGCGGAAGTATAGATGAAACATTAAAAAATCTTAAATCTGCTGCAGAAGGCGAAAACTATGAATGGACAGATATGTATGCAAGATTTGCCAAAGAAGCAAGAGAAGAAGGTTTTGATACAATTGCCTGTTTGTTTGAAAAAGTAGCTGAAATTGAAAAAGCTCATGAAGAAAGATATAAAAAATTATATGAAAATATAGTTGAGAAAAAAGTTTTTGAAAAAGAAGATGAAGTAGTATGGGAATGTGCTAATTGCGGGCATATTCACAGAGGTAAAAAGGCTCTTGAAATTTGTCCTGTTTGTAAACATCCTCAATCATTCTTTTTTGTAAAAGCTGAAAATTATTAATAATAAGTTATAATGCATTTTAATAAATGTCTGTTTGTAATTATAGATTAAAAAGCAAGGGTGTAAAATATTTTTACACCCTTATTTAGTTGTTTAGAAAAAATTTTCCGAGATTTTTAAAAAGCTATTGAATGGGCGGATAAAATGTTCTTGGGTGCTTTGCTTCTGCTTGGAGCGGTAACATGTTTCCCAAAAGACCTGTTTTAATTTGGATATTTTGGATAAAGCCTTATATAAACAAGTTAGAGTTGGCATTATTACTTTCGGAAATATATTTGGCAACACCGCCAATTTCAACACCTTCAATTAATTCTTCTTCTTTTATTCCCATAACATCCATTGACATGTTGCAGGCAATAAATTTTATACCGCTGTCTTGAGCTTGTTTAATTAATTCTGTAAGAGTAGAAATATTTTTCTTCCTCATAACCCATTTCATCATAGCTGAACCCATTCCGCCCATATTCATTTTTGAAAGAGTCAGCTTTTCTGCTCCTTTTGGCATCATTATTCCAAACATCTTGTCAATAAGACCTTTTTTGACTTTTACATTTGATTTTCTTAAAATATTAAGCCCCCAAAAAGTAAAGAACATTGTAACATCTTTGCCGCTCGCTTTTGCACCATTTGCGATAATAAACGAAGCAAGTGCTTTATCCAAATCATTTGAAAATACAATTATGGTCTGTCCGTTACTGTTATTTATAATTTTATTTTCCATATTACTGCCTTTTGTAATTGTGGCAATAATCTTCGTTTTGTCTTGAATTAAATTAATT
>JBJEGL010000272.1:0-6125 GCA_051875035.1 Candidatus Gastranaerophilaceae bacterium
CCTTAAATATTGATAGTATTCATTTTTAGGGTATTTGTCCGCTTTTGCTATTAAATCTTCTTTTGTTAAAAATTTCATACGATAAGCGACTTCTTCCAAACAAGCGATTTTGATACCTTGATTTTCTTCAACAGCTTGAACATACTGACTTGCTTGAAACATTGATTTATGTGTTCCTGTATCAAGCCATGCAAAACCTCTGCCTAATTTTTCAACGGTTAAGGCTCCTTTTTCCAAATAAATTTTGTTAAGGTCGGTTATTTCCAGTTCACCTCTTGCTGAAGGTTTTAAATTTTTTGCATACTCAATAACGTTGTTGTCGTAAAAATACAAACCGGTTACCGCATAATTGGATTTTGGATTTTGCGGTTTTTCTTCAAGAGATATTGCTTTTCCGTTTTCGCCTAATTCAACAATGCCAAATCTTTCAGGGTCTTTTACAGGATATCCGAAAACGGTTGCTCCTCCTCGTTCTTCTGTTCTTTTTGCTGTTTTTTGGAGTGCTCCCGAAAAACCTACGCCGTAAAAAATGTTATCGCCTAAAATTAATGCAACAGAATCTTTTCCAATAAATTCCGCACCTAAAATGAATGCTTGTGCCAATCCGTCCGGTGAAGGCTGTTCTTTGTACGAAAGTTGTATACCGAATTCGGAACCGTCACCGAGAAGTTTTTTAAAATTCGGCAAGTCTTGAGGAGTGGAAATGATAAGAATATCTTTAATTCCTGCAAGCAATAAAGTTGATAAAGGATAATATATCATCGGTTTGTCATATATCGGTAAAAGCTGCTTTGATGCCGATATAGTCGAAGGATAAAGTCTTGTGCCCGCTCCTCCTGCTAAAATAATTCCTTTCATTCGGTTATTCTCCTCTTAAATTCATATAATCTTTTAATGCTGCTTTCCAGGTTCTGCAAATATTATCATTATACATTACGCTGTATGCCGGACGCTTTGCGGGAGAAGGAAACTCATCGCTTTTACAGGGAATAAGATTAACTTTTAAGCCCGCTAATTCAAAAATTTCTTTTGCAAAACCGTACCATGAAGTTTTTCCCGTTCCGCAAACATGGTAAATGCCGTAAGGTGCTTCTTCCGAAAGTAATGTTGCAATCCCGTTGGACAGTTCCTGCGTCCAGGTCGGGCATCCGATTTGGTCATCAACAACTTTTAATTCGGGTTTATCTGCAAGAGAAAGCATTGTTTCTACAAAGTTTTTGCCATGCAAGCCATACAGCCAGCTTGTTCTTGTTATGTAAAATTTTTCGCAGTGCTTTTGTACGGCTTCTTCGCCTTTTAATTTTGTTAAACCGTATGCATTAATCGGATTTGGCTTATCGTAAGGTAAATAAGGTTCATTTTTTGTTCCGTCAAATACATAGTCAGTAGAGATATATACAATTGGAATATCTGCTTTTGCACAAATTTTGGCAAGGTTTTCAGTTCCCTCAGCATTAATTTTCATTGCCGTATCAATATCTTCTTCCGCTTTGTTAACGTTTGTATAAGCTGCACAATGAACAACCGCATCCGGTTGTGATTGAGCAAAAAATGATTCCGCTTGTGCAAAATCAGTTATATCCAATGTATCTACATCGGTTTCGATTGTTTCAAAACCTGCATCTTCAAGTGTAGGACATAAATCATGGCCTAACATTCCGTTTGCACCCGTAACTAATATTTTTTTCATAAATTTTTCCTTACAATAACTCTGTTACATCCTTGAAAAAAGGCTGCTTTTTATCTTTTTCACTTAAATTTGGTTCAAAATCAATACCCCAATTTACATTAATATCCGGATCATTCCATCTTATTCCTCTATCGTGTTCGGGAGAATATTCATTTGATACTTTGTACAAAAATTCCGCTTCATCACTTAAAACAACAAATCCGTGAGCAAAACCTTCAGGAAGATACAACATTTGTTTATTTTCTTCGCTCAAAATTCTTCCGACCCACTTGCCAAAAGTCTTGGAACCTTTTCTTATATCTACTGCTACGTCCAATATTTTACCTTTTATGCATCTTACAAGTTTTGCCTGTGCTTGCGGATATAATTGATAATGTAAACCTCTAAGCACACCTTTTGTGGACTTTGAATGGTTGTCTTGTCTGAAATCATCTGCAATACCGTTTTCTATAAAAACGGATTGTTTATATGTTTCAGAAAAAAAACCTCTATCATCGCCAAAAACCTGCGGTGTTACAAGGATTACATCTTCTATTTCTGTTTTTTCAAATTTGAATGGCATTAAAATTTCTCCGTATATCTTGTTTGTTATCAAATAATAACACATTTTTTAATATTTTGATATTCTTGTTTGTCAAAAATTTCTTTAATAAAAAACCAAAGTTTAAATACTTTGGTTTTTCACTAAATATTAATAAATATTTTATTATTTTATTTTTTATCGGTTAAAATAAAAAGACTTATTAAATCACTAATTTGTGACATTTGACGTTGATAATCACGTGCATTTGCTTCAAGCTGCATAATTTGATTTTTGTATTCCTGCATTTTTGCAGAACACTCTGAAACGGCACTGTTTAAAGTGTCTTGTACTTGTTGAGCTTCTTGTAAAACACTGTTCATTGAAATACCGAGAGCTTCAACTGTTTGTCTGATAATTTGTGCACCGACTTGTTTTGAAACACCTGCGGGAAGCTGCATAATTAATTTTTTTAAAACAGCAACATTTGTTGGTAATTCCGGTGCAAAAGAATTATACGCAGTTGGTTGCGGATTTTGCGAAATAGAAAATTGTGCAGGTTGAGTGTCCGAAAATTGTCCGATTGATTGAACGGTATTTTGTGTTTCGGTAAACGCTGCGGGTTTTGCCGGAGTTTCATTTATTTGTTTTGATTCTGCCGGTTCTTCAATTTCGTTGATTGTTTGTTCTTCTGTGTCAAAATTTGTGTAATCATCTTCATATAAAGCTTGTCTTTTCAAAGCTTCAACTATTTTCTTTCCCATATTTTCAGGCATTTGAGCTGCTGACATATTAGAACCTCTTTCTTGTCTTTAAAAAAATAATAATAAAAAAGTTTTTATTTTTCAAGATTTTAATTAATATAACATGTTGTCTAACTATTAAATAATTAATTTTTTGTTAAAATAAGAAAAGATTTTTAAAAAATCGTATAAACTGAAATATGAAAGTTATTCTATAGGAGGAAAATAAAATGAGTATAAGACCTTTAGCAGATAAATTGGTTATCAAAATTATTGATGATGCGGAACAAACATCAGGCGGAATTTTTATTCCCGACAGTGCAAAAGAAAAACCGCAAAAAGGTGAAGTTGTTGCCGTAGGTTCCGGCAAAGTTCTTGATAACGGCGAAAAAGAACCGATGGAAGTAAAAGTCGGAGAAATCGTTTTGTATGCAAAATACGCAGGAACTGATATAAAAGTTGATAATGTAATGTATAAAATTCTTTCGGTAAGAGACGTTTTAGGCGTTCTTGAATAATAAAAATCATAAGAATCAGGAGAATAAAAAATGGCTAAAAAAATAGTTTTTAATGAAGATGCACGCAAAGCCCTTATGAGAGGTATAGATGCAGTTGCAGATACAGTTAAAATAACGCTTGGACCTAAAGGCAGAAACGTTATTTTGGAAAAGAAATTCGGTGCACCTCAAATCGTTAATGATGGTGTTACTATTGCAAAAGAAATCGAACTTGAAGACGGTTTGGAAAATGCAGGTGCTCAACTTTTAAAAGAAGTTTCTTCAAAAACAAATGATGTTGCAGGTGACGGAACAACAACCGCATCAGTTCTTGCTCAAGCTATCGTAAGAGAAGGTTTGAGAAACCTTACTGCCGGTGCTAATCCTATCGGAATTAAAAGAGGTATGAACAAAGGTGTTGAAATGGCTGTTGAAACAATTAAAAAAATGGCTGCACCGGTTGACTCAAAAGAAAAATCTGCTCAAGTTGCATCAATTTCAGCAGGCAACGATAATTCAATCGGAGAATTAATTGCCGATGCAATGGATAAAGTCGGTCACGACGGTGTTATTACTGTTGAAGAATCAAAAACAACAGGCACTAACCTTAAATTGGTTGAAGGTATGCAATTTGATAAAGGATATATTTCTCCTTATTTCATTACAGATGCTGAAAGAATGGAAGCTGTATTGGAAGATGCATACGTTCTTTGTGTTAACAAAAAAGTTAACCTTATCTCCGATTTAGTTCCTATTTTGGAACAAGTTGCACGTGACGGTCGTTCATTATTGTTAATTGCAGAAGATGTTGAAGGTGAAGCTCTCGCAACTCTCGTTGTTAACACAATGAGAAAGGTTTTAAGAGCAGTTGCCGTAAAAGCTCCGGGATTTGGCGACAGAAGAAAGGCTATGCTCGAAGATATCGCTATCTTAACAGGCGGTCAAATGTTTACCGAAGAACTTGGTATTAAACTTGAAAATGTTACAGTTCAAATGCTTGGTCAAGCTAAACGAGTTACCGTTACAAAAGACAATACAACAATTGTTGTCGGTGAAGAACATAAAGACGCTGTTGCAGAAAGAGTTAAACTTATTAAACGTCAAATTGAAACTTCAGATAGCGAATACGATAAAGAAAAACTTCAAGAAAGACTCGCTAAATTAGCAGGCGGTGTTGCTGTTATCGAAGTTGGTGCCGCTTCAGAAGTGGAACTTAAAGAAAAGAAACTCAGAATTGAAGATGCTCTCAACGCTACAAGAGCAGCAAAAGAAGAAGGTATCGTTCCGGGCGGAGGTGTTGCTCTCGTTAGAGTTATGCAAGCTCTTGCAGGTAAACTTGAAACAACAAAATTTGAATCTGATGATGAAAAAATCGGTTTCAGAATTATGTTGGATTCACTCCACATCCCTCTTAAACAAATCGCTGATAACGCAGGTCTTAAAGGTGAAGTTGTTGTTGAAGAAGTTAAAAAACTTCCCGAAACACAAGGTTACGATGCAATGAACAACGTTTATACCGATATGATAAAAGCCGGTATCGTTGACCCTGCAAAAGTTACACGTTCTGCACTCGAAAATGCCGTTTCCGTTGCTTCCATGTTGTTAACAACAGAAGCTGCTGTTGCAGATATTCCCGAAAAGAAAGGCTGTACTCCAGCAATGCCTGATATGGGCGGCATGGGTGGTATGGGCGGTATGATGTAATTTCATACAACCAAATACTAAAAAAGACCGGTATTTTATAGTACCGGTCTTTTGTTTTTTGAAAATAATTTATTAAACAGCAGGCAATTTTTAAAAAGCAAATGTTTTATATATCAAAACCTTGTGGCTACTGCATTTTAAGCAGATTTAAAAATGTTACGAATGTTAAAAAATCTGTTTTATTATAAATAATTCAAATTTTCATAAAATCGCTAAAACACTATTTAATACTATTGTTTAGAGAATTTTTTGCCAAAAATAATGTTAAGAATGTAACAAAAATCGTTCATGTTTGCAATACAAGTTAACAAAAATTTTTAATATATATATAAGAGTTGTGTTGAAGGAAACAAAATGAAAACATTAGGATTTGGACTCAGAAGTTTATTAAAAGATCCGCAATGGGCACAAAAGCATGGTATTAATCCGAATAACCAGACAGCCGGCAGTATTGTCGGAGAAGGCAGTAAAGCAAAAGGTGCAGAAGAAAGCATTTTTAATAGAGCAAAATCCGGAGATATTAATAACGTAAATAACATCTTTGCTCAAAGCCAAAACAGAGTTAATGGTGTAAATGCAGAAAACAATATTTTTGCTCAATCAAAAATAGGTGCTGCAAATAATAAAAATAACATTTGAAAAAATTGAAATAACAAATAAAAAATAATTAATAAGATTATTAAAAAATTACAATAAAATAATATATTAAAAAAATAAGAAAAACAAAATAAATATTTTAAAAAATTATTCCAATGAACTATTGAAATTAAAAAAATTAATAAAATGAAATAAAATAAAATTTTTTTAAGAAAACTAAATAGACAACAATTAAAAAAATCAAGTTTAAAAATAGAAAAATTAATTAAAAATTTTATAAAATATAATATATAAATAATTAAAAAAATAATAAAAATAAAAAGAAAAATAAAATAAAATAAATTTTTAAAAAATTATCAATAAATTATCATTTC
>JBJEGL010000273.1:0-1600 GCA_051875035.1 Candidatus Gastranaerophilaceae bacterium
CTTATCAGGACAGCGGATTATACGATGCAAATATTCCTAATATTTACAAATATGCAGAACAAGTTTCCGTTATTCAAAAACTTGGTACGGAAGCAGATAACGATATAATATTACTGCCTTTGCGTGCTGCATTTGAAAAATTTCCGCAAAAACAATTTTTTGAAGAAAACTCAATAAACTTAAAAATTGAAGACAATATTGATACAAAAGTACTTGCGGAAAAACTCATATCGATGGGTTACAAAAAGGTGGTAACGGTAACTGATATCGGTGAATTTAGTGTCAGAGGCGATACGGCAGATATATATTCTTTAGAAGAAAATCCTGTCAGAATTGAGCTTTGGGGCGACTTGATAACAGATTTAAGATTTTTTAATGCTGATACACAAAGAAGCATAAATAAAATTCAATCCGTAAAAATTTTACCGGTAAGTAAATTTATTCGCAGTAAGAGCATTGCAGAAAATTTTTGCAGCGAGTCACAAAAAACATTAAAAAAATACTTAAAAAATTCTACTGACGAAGAAAAAATTTTTTTCACGGAAAAATATAAAGAAATTTCTGAAAAAATTACACAAAATTGCGATTTTGAAGGAATTGAATATTTTGAAACAGCCTTAAATCCCGATATGAAAACGTTTTTGGAACTTCTTCCTCAAAATTATACTATAATATTTGATAATTACGGAGAACTAAAATCCAAGTATGTCCAAATTGATAACGGACTTAAGAAAAAATATGAAGAAAATTTAAAACTTCCTGTTACACTTCCGTTAAAGGATTTTGCACATGCCGATTATGATGAATTTTTAAAATCTGTGAGTTATAGAAATAAAATATATTTTGATAATTTAATAACATCAGAATTTAGTAAAATAGTAGAAGTTGAAACGGAAATTGCTCCGTTATTTTCCTCAAATTTTACAGACTTTGCAAATTTTGTCTTAAAAAAAAGAGCAGACGGCTACAAAATTGTTATAGCAACTGACTTTGAAGCAAGAATTACAGAAATTTTAAATGAATTTGAAATTCCTGCATCAAATAATTTTGACGAAAAAAGTGATATATATATAATGAGCAATACCGCATTTTGCGGTGTTATTTCTGATTCTTTTAAACTTGCAATTATAACAGATAAAGAACTGTTTAATAAACGTTCTGCGGAAATTACCGTATCTAAAAGAAAATACCGAAAAGAAAAACGAATAGAGGATTTCAACGATATTAAACCCGAGGATTATGTAGTTCACGAAATCCATGGAATCGGTATTTTTAAAGGTCTTTCAAAACTTGAATTTGACGGTGAAATGAAGGATTACCTGTTAATTGAATATGCAGGCAAAGACAAACTGTACGTTCCTGCCGAACAAATAAATCTTTTGTGTGCATATAAAGGTTCGGGGGCGGTCAAACCTCAATTATCCAAAATGGGCGGCTCTGACTGGACAAATGTCAAAGCAAAAGCGAAAAAAGTAATCGAAGATGCGGCAAAACAGCTTTTAAGACTTTATGCAGGACGTAAAACAGCTCAAGGATATGCTTTTGAACGAGATACAATATGGCAGTATGAAATGGAAGACGCATTCCCGTATACGGAAAC
>JBJEGL010000274.1:0-6014 GCA_051875035.1 Candidatus Gastranaerophilaceae bacterium
AGTATGGCTTCAATCAGGAAAATTTCAAGAAGATTTGCTATTCCGGAATTGCAAGCTTGTAGGTTGGGGTTTCTACCCCAACAACTTATAAAAATATGAATTATTTTGTCCTGTTTCGGACAAAATTTTAATAGAAAAAATCACACAAAAATGTTATGATTTTTTTGAAAAAAATCTGGTCAGTTTTTTAGAAAATATCATTTCAGGTGAAACAAAATATCATTTCAAGTGAAACGGTACACCCAACCTACCAGCTTGCAGTTTGAGAAAAAGTGACAGATGAAATGATAAATATAATTGTTGGGGTAGAAACCCCAACCTACAAACTACAAACTACAAACTACAAACTTTCCCTCTTATAACGGTGAATTTACTTCCCTCTCGTTTCAGGTAATTTATTGTAGTTTTCTCATTCTTTCTGTTACTTTATAAATATTATATATATAAGAAAAAACGAACCAACTATTAAAAAAGTCCAAAACATTAGTTTAAATTGTTCACGTGTTTTTGGATTTTGCATTTCACATAGAAAATAAGACTTACGTTTACCATATTTTTTATAATATTCAACATCTGAATATATAAATTTTGAATTACCAACTAATTTTAGTGACAAATTAGGAATCAAGTCTTTATTGTCCAAAATTTTAAATATAAAATCATAATTACACAATTTGAAATTAGGATATGGATAAACATTAAAATTAATATTTTTATTCTTGGTAATAATGTTTATATCTGATTCACAAAAATTACCTGTTGTTCCTGTTCCACAGCCTGAGTCTGTCAATTTTAAATGTAATTTTTCATCTTTTGAATTTATCCTAATTAATACTTTTTGAATATCAGACCTTAATATTTTTAGCTTATTTGTTTTAATACCTAAAAATTTATATTCTATATAAAAATATTGATCATCAATAATGATATTTGAAACATATTCTTGAAATTGAAGTGAACGAATAACCACAATAGCAATAATTAAATACAAAATCCAACAATTTTGCATAGGGTTAATAAAATTAATAGTAACAAGAGCAAAAAGTATAGCTAAAAACACCATTTCACAAGAATTTATCTTTATAAAAGATTGAATTTTAAATTTCTTTACCATTGTGTAAATATTATATCATAAATACTTTATAAATAAGGTCTGCATTTATTATTCTCTTACTGAAGTTTGGCAGGGTAGCACTTCATTGTATACCATAAGTAATAAAATTTAAAAATCTGTTGATTTATTAATTTTTGTAAATGCAAATTTTTTGACGCTAAAACTCAATAACGATAAGCTCTTTAATAGAATGAAGAAAAACGTCTACTAAACTTTTTACTTTAACTTCCGATAATTTTACCGTGAAGGTTTAAAAAGAGAAGTGCAACATGGCATTTGATATATCAAATTTATCATTTAAACAATTAGAAGCATTAAAAACATTAGGAACATCTGATTTTAATGCTAAGACGGATAAATTAGGAAAAAGTTATAATTCAAGTATATTTGCCGGTGATTTTGAAAATATGCAAAATTCCGCACTTTCTACAGTTTATAATGCTAAAGAATTAAAAGCTGTATTTACATTATTAGACGCTGACGGTGACGGAACTGTTTCTCAACAGGAGGTTTCTGCTTTATCCGGTCTTGGTGGAAAAGGTAATAAGGTTGATAACAAAGATTTAAAAATATTATTTTCAAGTGCTAAAAATTATGCTAAAAATACAAAAACAAATGAAGATTCATTAACAACAACGGAAGTTGGAAAAAATGGTAAAAAAACTGTTACTACAGTTAATGAAGACGGAACAAAAATTGTTGTTAAATATGATAAAAACGGTAAAAAGACTTCTGCTGTAAAAACAGACGCAGAAGGAAATACTACAAAAATTAAATATAAAAACGGTAAAAAGACTTCTGCTGTAAAAACAGATGCAGACGGAAATAAGACAACAACAAAATTTGAATATGAAGACGGAAAAATTGTTTCATCAAAATCAAAAAAGAAAGATATAAACGGTAATACAATTTCTACAAGTGAAACAAAATATAAAGACGGAAAAAAATCCGTTACAAATACACAAAATGCAGACGGTTCAAGTTCTAAAACTACTTATGCATACAAAAACGGAGTTCTGGCAAGTAAGCAAAAAGTAAATTCTGACGGAACCGTTGTAAATAGTAATTATAATACGAGAACAGGTAATATACAATCAAAAACTACTTTGAATGCAGATGGCAGAGTAACTGATCGTAAAGATTATAATGCTGATGGTATTATTGCAAATAGAGTTACATATAAATATGATGAAAACGGCAAAAGAATACAAACAATAAATTATAACTACTCAAACGGAAAAGTTTCCGAAAGAGAAGTTTATGATGCTTCAAAGCAATTAGTTTCTAAAGGTACTTATTCATATTATGAAGATGGTACAAGAGTAAGAACAGATAGAGATACTCAAGGTAAAGTTATTAGTTCTGAAACTGTTAATTTTGATGGAAAGGGAAATGTTTCTTCTAAATTTGTGGATAAAGACGGTGATGGTGAAGATGATTTTGGATATGTATACGATTCCAATAAAAATATTACGGAAAAATTAAAATATACTTATGACAAAGAAAATCATACGAGAGTAGTATATTCAGATGACGATAATGACGGAAAATATGATTTTGTAAACCATTTTTATGAAGATGAAAACGGAAGAACTTTAAGATCAGAAGCTGACTTTAATAATGACGGTAAAATCGATGAAGTTTTAAATTTCCAATATGATAAAGATGGAAATATGGTTGGCAGGTACACAGATTCAAATAATGATGGAGATGTTGATTATTATGAATCATTAGAATTTAAAAATGGTGAATATAATGTCAAAGAAAAATACACATATTTAAATGATAAAGAAAATCGTACAAGTACAACATTAGTTGATTACGATAACGATGGAAAGATAGATAGTGCTTCATATTTTCAAGAAGACGAAAACGGAAGAATAATAAAATCATCATTTGATATTAATAATGACGGTAAAATCGATGAAGTTTTAAAATTTGAATACGATAAAGATGGAAATATGATTGGCAGATACACAGATTCAAATAACGATGGTATTTATGATTCTTATGACAAATTTGAAAATGACAAAATTGTTTCTACTAAAAAAATAAATAAAAGATATGTTTAGTTAAAAATATTCAATAAAACTTCGTTAATGTGTCTGTTTGCAGATTGCGTTTGGCTATTTTTGCCAAAATTTTAATTTTGAGAGGAATGTTCGTTTTCCGTAACAAAACAATAAATGTTCAATATGAATTTTAGCTTTGAGTTTGCGTGAAGTTCAGTCCACAAAAATAATAATGTTGTCTGCCCTACCTGCTTGCAAATTAGCATTTGTAAGTATAGAATCACACACCATAATTTTATTCTTATTGCTCCTAAAAAAATATCTAATTCGTGTATTTATCAATTTTCTTGTAAAAAATTGTATGTACTGTTTGTACACAATGAATAAATTATTTGTTTTATTTATATTTCCATATTTTTGTTTAATAAGATATAAAAAGAAAAAATATCAGGTAAAAATTCTTATTACTTGATATTTTGATATAATAATCTGTTTCTTATTTCTTAAAACAATTTACAATTGCGGACTTTATTTTTCCAAACAATCCTTGAGGCTTTTGTTTTTGAGAGGTTGAGCTTAACACAAATTCATCAAGTTGATTTAATTGTCCCATAACTTTATTTGAAGCTTCAAGATATGCTCTTACTCTCGGGTCTGCGGCTGTTTTTGCCGTTGCTTCCATTTTTGCTTGTTGAGCTTTTTCATTTTCTATATATTGTTTGTAAAATTGTTGTGTATTATTATTTATGTTCATAAAAAATATCCTCTATATTATTTTAAAAACATTTTATTATTTTATATTGTCTGTTTTTTATAATTTATTACGATTGATTAACTTAGAGTAAAAAAGAACCCGCCTTATTAAAGGCAGATTCTTTTTTATTTTATTCTTATTTTGATATTGGTTATTTTAAATAATTGTCAGCAACAGAATAAAATTCTGTTCTTTCTTTGTCGGTCATATTTACAAGCGGGAGTCTTAACACATTTTTGATAATTCCCATTTTTGCAAGCATATCTTTGACTGGTGACGGACTCGGACACATAAATAATTTCTTAAATATCGGGAAAAGTTGTTTATGTTTTAAAAGTGCTTTTTCATTTTCTCCATTCTTGAAGAATTTAATCATTTCTTTCATTTCAAGTCCTACAACGTGAGATGCTACACTTATAACACCGTATGCACCGAGCGACATCATTGGAAGCGTTAAGCTGTCATCGCCTGAATATATAGCAAAGTCTTCCGGACAAAGAAGTTTCATTTCGCTGATTAAATCCAAGTCACTGTTACTTTGCTTAACAGCAACAATGTTTTTATATTTTTTAGCAAGTTCTGCAACTGTTTCAGGAAGCATGTTAACGCCTGTTCTTCCGGGTATGTTGTACAAAATAATAGGAAGCTTTGTTGCTTCTGCAATTGCTGAAAAATGAGCTATCATTCCTCTTTGATTAGGTTTGTTATAGTATGGAACAACCGTTAAAACAGCATCAGCACCTAATTCTTCTGCCTTCTTTGTTGCCATAACAGCAGTTGCTGTACTATTTGAACCTGTACCCATAATAACTTTTACTCGTTTATCAACAGTTTTAATAACAAACTTTAAAACATCCCATTCTTCTTCGTGCGTTAAAGTCGGGCATTCACCCGTTGTTCCTGCCACAAGAATAGCATCTGTTCCTGTTGCAATAAGATGATTTACAAGTTTTTCAAGTGCTTCGTAATCAACTTCATAATTTTCTTTGAAGGGAGTAACCATTGCGGTTATTATTTCTCCGGCATTATATCTCATTGCCATTTTTTCTCCTTTTAGAATAATTCCATTTCGATAACTTTTTCCGCAATTCTTACTGTATTAAGTGCTGCACCTATTCTTAAATTATCTGCAACACACCATAGAGAAATTGCATTATTAAAAGCTAAATCTTTTCTGATTCTGCCAACATAAACAGGATTTTTTCCTGCTGTATCTCTCGGCGTCGGGAATACCATATTGTCAATGTCATCCATAACTTCTACGCCCCAAGCATTTGAAAGAAGTTCTTTTGCTTTTTCGGGTGATAATTCCTTTTCAAATTCGATTGTAACTGCTTCCGAGTGGCTGTTGAAAACTGGAACTCTTACTGCTGTACAAGTTATAGGAGTTTCTTCCGCAAGGTGAAGAATTTTCTTTGTTTCGTTAACAACTTTCATTTCTTCTTTTGTATAACCGTTATCACAGAAAACGTCTATTTGCGGAATTACATTAAAGGCAATATCTTTGACAAACTTTTTATTTTCAAATTTTTCGCCTTTTAAGTTAGCTTCAGTGCTTTCACGAAGTTCGTTAATTGCTGCTAAACCTGCTCCGCTGACAGCTTGATATGTACTTACAATAAGCCTTTTGATTTTTGCATAATCGTGAAGCGGTTTTAAAACCAACATTAATTGAGATGTAGAACAATTAGGGTTTGCAACAATACCGTTATGCTTTTTCAAGTCATTGTGATTTACGCCTGCAATTACAAGCGGAACATCTTTATCCATACGGAATGCACTTGAATTATCTATATAAACAGCACCTCTTTTTACAGCTTCTTTTGCAAGAGCTAAACTTGTTGAACCGCCTGCTGATGCAAGAACTATATTTACACCTTCAAATGCATCGGGTGTTGCTTCAATTACTGTATGCTTTTCACCTTTGAACTCTATTTCTTTGCCTGCACTTTTAGCACTTGCAAGAAATTTTATACTTGCATAAGGTACATTATTTTCTTCTAATATTGATAATATTTCTCTGCCTACAACTCCTGTTGCTCCGAGAACCGCTAAATTAGGTTTTTTCATAATCTTCCTCATTAATTATCTTTTCCGCATAATTATTACTCAAACAAAGTAATGTTGCAAGTTT
>JBJEGL010000275.1:0-6005 GCA_051875035.1 Candidatus Gastranaerophilaceae bacterium
GGTCCCAAAGGGACAACAAGACAGGCTCCAACTCTAACGCAAAGAGAACGGTGATTAAGTAAGACGTTAGGAGGTTAAGACGTTAAGCTGGTAGGTTGGGGTTTCTACCCCAACCTACGGTTTTTTAAACAAGTTGTTTTTGCATGCTCCTGTAATGATTTTAACTTAGTAATAAATAATAATGTTAACAAATACTTACAAATTGTTTTATAAATAAACAAATTGTAAAATAAAATCGTATTATACAATACAATTAAATACGAGGTTTTGATGAGTAAGAAAATAGTTTGTTTAGTTATTACAACAGTAATACTATCTTCTATAGTAACATTAGTCGCTACTTTTTGGTATAACAAAGTTCAAGCTCAGAAGATTACAAAAGGTTCGGGCGGTTGTCCTATATCAGAAATTGTGAAGACACAGGAAAATGGGTCTGTATATGATGTTATGTCGCCTATCGGAGAGTCAACTATAAAGCAAATTCAACAAGCACCAAGACTTTCAACATTAAACGGTAAAACTATTGCAATAGTTGGTGGTAGTTTTATGGCAAATGTTACACACCCCGAAATAAAAAGGCTTATACTTGCTCATTACCCAGATGCTAAAGTTATATTATTAAGTGAAATCGGTTCAGCAGGGCCTTATCCTGCTCCGGGTGTAAAACGGCAACAGAAAGATGAATTTGAACGTAAACTGAAAGACATGAAAGTTGATGCGGTTATATCAGGTAATGGCGGTTGCGGTTTATGTACACCAAAAGAAGAAGGCTCTTGTATTACGGCTGAATATTTGGGAATACCGTCTGTAATGATAGCGGCACCGGGATTTATTGAACAAGCTAAAACTACGGCACTTAATGCAGGTGTTCCTGTTCAAAGGGTTGCGGAATATCCGGGAGCATTTTCATCACATACACATGATGAATTAATCAAAAATACCCAAGAAGTATTGTGGAAACAAATTGTTGACGGATTAACAAAACCAATTACACAACAAGAAATAAATGAAGCAACCAAAAGTCTGAAAAACGATGATAAAGAGGTTGCTTTTCAGGAACTTTAGAAGAAGTACAACAATACTTTGAAAATCAGGGTTGTCCGCCTGAATATATGCCTATTTTAATCGCATATACAAAAGCTATGATGAACAGGGATTTTAGAAAAACACTATCTTCTACACATGCTTGGACACCGTTTTTATGGATAAACGGGCCTATTGCAAGACAACTTGGAATTGATGCAGGACAGGGTGAAATATCTTCTCCTAATAACAAGAAAATCGGCAGATTTATTGATTTAGCAATGATTAATCTTGGCGGATATGATGTGAAGAAAAACAGAATGGGAACATTTGGGTATCTTTCGTCTTGGGCTATGGCAGAAGATGAAGAAGCTCTTGCTCGAATTGGTTGGCAGCCATATCACGTTCAGAAAGGTTTCAATGTAAACGATAATACAATAACTGCAGCATCCTCCCTAAACTGGGGGAATAATTTAACTCCTGCAACAAGTGACGCAGATAAAATATTGGAGCTTATAGCTTGGGATGCAGTGGAGAAAGAACAATTTGCACTCGGTAGCGGAACCCCCTTTGTTTATAGAACTATATTTATAACAGAATATGTTGCAAGAGATTTAGCGAGAAAATACAAGGATAAAAACCTACTTGAAAATTCATTAATTAAAATAGCTCGTAGACCTTTAGATGAAAGAGCTTACGCAAATTTCTATGCAAATCCAGGAAGTTCATTTGAGGGAAAGAATTATTCTATAGAACATCATAGAGCTAAAATTGCAAAAGAAGAAGACGCCCAAACCACACCAACGCCAAAGTGGTTATCTTGGACAGGTAAGGCAAGTATGCAAACCGTTCCTGTAATGACAAGTGGAAAGACGGCAATCGTTGTAACAGGTGATGCAAACAGAAACAAAGTATTGACTGTTCCGGGTGGTGGTATGACAACAGTTAAAATTGAATTGCCTAACAACTGGGATAGTTTAATGAGAGATTTAGGTTATAAACCTCTGAATAACTACTATGTTAAAATATCAGCAGTTAATATTCCGCAGGTTCAACCAACTGCTCAACAACCAACTCAACAAAGAACTTATACAAATAGTAATTCTCAGGCAAACAGACAAAAACGTCCGACTGCTGAACAGTATAGAAAAATCAGAGAAGAAAGAGGACAAAGTTCTAATAATCAATACAGAAATTCTAATATGAATGGCTCAAATTCAGGTCAATACAGACATTCATCAACAAACAGCCAAAGACGACCAAGGGCAGAACAATATAGAAAAATGCGTCAGCAAGCTGGTTTTACGAATAAACAATAGCCACTAGTGTGCAGTTATGTAGGTCGGATTTACCAATCCGACAAAAATTTTCCCACTTCTCGGAAGTTTTTATCCTTTTTTTATCCTTGTTAACATTCAAACCCAGCCCGAGTTTGAGGCAAAAATAGCACTCAAACAAAGACAAAAGGATAATTCTAAGGATAAATAAAGGATAAAAAGGATATTTTTTTCTTAAATTGAGGGAAGTGGCTTAATTTCAAACATTTTCTAAATTATACCCACTTTCTCTCTTTCAAATTTATCCGTCAGGTTATATGGGGCAATTTCTGTTTCTAATTATACGTGTTGTTTGAGCAAATATATCAGAAGAAATGAAAATTGTGTAGTTGCTAAGCCGACAAAACTCCATTTTGCTTAAACAAATCAATTTAATAAAAGGTTCTTTAAAGTGTTTTAGCGGGTTAAAACTCGACCTCGTATATACTCAAAATTCAGCTTTATACTATTACGCCATCATGCCAAATAATTTTGCAATACTTTCACCTGCAAAACGAGCGTCTTGTTCAATATATTGTTCATAATATTTTTTAAAGTTTTCATCAGGTTTTATATGTTTTTCAAGACAACTTTTTTCCGCACATTTTTCAGCCCATTCATATTTTATTCTAATATCAGAAGACCTTGCAACTCTATCTTGTAAAGCGTGTCTAAATTCATGATGCATTGTATTCATTTTTTTGAAATACACCCATCATTATTTAAAAAAGGAAGACTTTGTCTTAATTATAATCTAAAACCCTAAAACTGACTTTTTACTTTGTCATATTTTAGGGTTCTAGGTTAATTATTTGTCTTTCCTTTGTATAATTATATATTCACAAAGGTTTATTCCCTATTTTCTGTATCCGCATTTTGGACAAACATTATTTTTATCCAGAGCAATACCGCATAAAGGACATCTTTCAACACTTCTATGTACAGTGAAGTCCTCTGTTGCTGCGTTAACTCCACTGGTAAATGTAATTTTTGAAATGTTTAATTTATCTTTTAATAATTCATATACGATTTTTATCATACCTTCAACTGTCATTGTTTCCTTTGTTACAACAAGTCTGCATTCAGGATATGCTGTAGCTAATTCTGTTTTAAACGCTTCGCCTTTCATAGTATTTTGAGGAGCACCGTCTTTAATCCCTTGTTGTTCATAAACTCCTAAGATTGCAGGTAACAACGGATCATCTTCTCTCAAGACTGTTGCATGGTCAAAGTTTTTCAAGACATCCCAAGCGATTTTTTGAATTTCGTTACAAGGAAATACCATATTTACACCCATATTAACAGAATCTTCAACTTCAATTGTTAAAGTTCCCGTGTGTCCATGCAAGTATTGTGCCTCTCCTTTAAAACCATAGAAACGATGTGCATACTGTAAATCAAAAGTTGTGATTGATCTCATATAGATCTCCTTTCTTTTCTTATAATAAACACTTGATGATTGTATTATTATTCTATCAAAAATATTTTTCAACTGTTATGTCTGGGTAAATAATTTGCATATAACATTAAATTATAATGATATTTTTTGTTTTAATTAGACTATTTTTCATAAATGATTTTAAATTCCTCCGATCTTATGTACTCACTCAACCATTGCCTATCTTCATTCCCGATGCACCCGTTTTTCATATGCTACTCATAGCGTTCGTAGTTATCCTTAAATATTGGTCGCTTTCGGTTTTGAACATAGTTTTCAGGCTGTTTAATTTTTTCTTTTTTAACTTCTTGTTTTTTAATTGCAGGTTGTTAAGTTTTACGGATGATGCAATAAACTATCTTGGTACTCGTACAAATCAATTCCGAAAAATTGTTCAAACATTGGCAGAATTAGAAAAAATTGCAAAAACAAACAATTTAACAGAAATTTCAGAAGAAATATTGAAAGGAAAAATTAATGAAAGATGCGGTATTAAAATTATGCCGGCGATTGAAAAAATGTACGCTTGATAATCTGATTTCATTTTTAGAAACTGATGAAGATATCATTAAAACAGCTCTTTTATATCTTGAAAATGAAGGTTTTATACAAGAACGTGAAGAGCTAATAATTTATATGGATAAACCTCAAGCAAAGAAAGGACATATGGAAAGTGTGAACCTAAAGACTATTATTACTATGAAAATAAGGAACTTTTTGAAGGAGTCTTAATTTATTTGGATATGACTGATAAAAAATAACCCAACATTGTATTAAAATTTAATAAAAGATTAATTTTCTTTGGTAACATATTTATTGTTTGCTCATTAAGTTGCAAGTACAAAATTAATGTAAATTCACTTTTATTGAAAAAAAGCTAAAATTTCTGTTTTTTTACAGCAATTCTCCGTATAAACACCAAGTTTGAGCTTTTGTAATTCTTACATTGACAAATTCACCGGTTAAATCCTTATCAGATTGAAAATGAACAAGTTTACCCGTTCTTGTTCTTGCATTCATCATTAGTTTTCCGTGTTTGTCTTTTTGTGATTCACACAAAACCTCATATACTTTGCCTTCAAGTTTTTTGTTAGAAGCAAGAGTCATTTTACAGTTAACTTCGTGTAAACGCTTAAAACGTTCTTCTTTTATTTCTTCCGGGATGAAAAGTTCAGTCATCCTTCCTGCTTTAGTAAACGGTCTCGGAGAATATATTGCAGTATTTGAATAATCAATTCGCAGTTCTTCTATTGCGGACAATGTGTCTTGAAATTCTTCTTCTGTTTCTCCGGGAAATCCCGCAATAAAATCACTTGTGATTTCTACTTCTTCAAATCTGCTTCTAATTTTATTATATATTTCGTAATATTGTTCACGATTATATCGTCTGTTCATTTCTTTCAATACACGTGAATTTCCTGACTGCATCGGAATATGAAAGAATTCACAAACTTTGTCGCATTCGGCAACTGCTTCTATTAAGTCATCAGTAATATCTGTCGGGTAGGACGTCACAAATTTAATTCTGAACTTTCCTTCAATTTTATTAAGTTCACGAAGCAGATTTGCAAGAGTTATATTGGAATCATGAAAATCTTTTCCGTAACTGTCAACATTCTGACCGAGAAGCGTTATTTCTTTTTTACCCTCCTTTATGACCTCTTTTGCCTCGTTTATGATTAATTCAGGATGACGGCTTCTTTCCCTGCCCCTTGTGAAAGGAACTACGCAATATGTACAAAAATTATTACAGCCTTCAATTATAGGAATCCACGCCCCTACAGTATTTTGTCTGTTAATTTTAAGTTCTTCCGGCTCAGGATAAGGAATTGTTGTTATCTCACAAACTCTTTCTCCATTTTCAACTCGTTTTACAAATTCAGGAAACTTAAAAATGTTATGGGTACCAAAAATTAAATCAAGATATGGCATACGCTTAAAGAGAGACTCTTTATCAAGTTCTGCTGCACATCCGCAAATACCTATTTTAATATTTGGGTCAACTTTTTTCCTTTTGCCCCAAACGCCAAGCTGACTGTATGCTTTATCAACAGAAGTCTGTCTTATTGCACAAGTTGACACTAATAGAAAGTCAGCATCTTTATGATTGGCTGTTTTTTCATAACCGAGTTCAAAAAACATACCTTCAAGCCGCTCTGTGTCGGACTTGTTCATTTGGCAACCCATTGTTTCAATATAAAATTTCTTTTTCATAATTTTATTTTACC
>JBJEGL010000276.1:0-5989 GCA_051875035.1 Candidatus Gastranaerophilaceae bacterium
CTACATTGATATAATATATTAAATTTGAATTTTTTTCAATTTTTCATAGCAATACAGGATGTTTTTTGTTAAGCATTGTAACAAAATGTCTATAAATAGAAAATAAAAATTAACCAAAAACGTTAATATACATGTATTAGCAAACTTTTTAATAAATATTAGCAAATACCTGAAAACTTAGGTATGCCATGTTGTTTTAATATGGTTTAAGTAGAAGAGGCAAAGGGAATTTATGGCGGTAGATTTTGGAAAATTTTCGAGAAGTAAAGCTGAAGCACAAAAATTACAGCAAGCTGCGACGCAAGTAAAGAACAGTCAAGGTTCGACTTCGGCCGGAGCTTTACCTTCAAAAATAACCTCTACCAATTCAGGTAGTGTTTTTGGTTCTTCTTCCGGTCCTAATGCAAAAGTGGATGTCGGAAAGTTTATACAAGATATTTCAGGTGTTGATGATTTAAATGATTTAAGTCAATTACAAAAAGCACAGTATGATATGTTGGCAGCATTTGCCGATGTAGATGGTGACGATCATATTTCTAAAGACGAATATAATAATTTGGCAGCTCTTGACGGTGAAGATAATGCTAATTTTACAAAAGACGATATTGATGCACTATATGAAGAACTGGGATTGGCATCAAATGCATCTGTTGATGAGTTAATGGGTGCTCTTGATAAAATATTTAAAGAAGAAGAAGCTCAAAAAACCGCAGAGACAGCTGCGGATAAAGTTGATGCTAAGACAGTTCCCGCGGAACATTCCGGAGCTAAGATTAATGCAGACGGTCAATATGAACTTGAAGTGGAAACCTATAGAAGTGGAAAGGTTCAAGATGATGGCAACGGTGGAACCAGATATCCAAACGGTTCAATGTGGGGTATGGTAACAAATGCATATCCTGATGTTCCTGAAGATCAAAAAGAGCAAGTTTATCAATATATGGCAGAGCTTAACGGTTGGGATGAAGGTTGGCAAAATCACGTATTGCATACGGGTGATAATGTCAAGATGCCTGTATTGGAATATGATGATAAAGGCAATGTAACAGGCTATAAAGATAAAATTGATATCCCTGAAGAAGAAGAAACAAAACCGTCTTCACCAGGTAGTACAGCGCCGGCTTCATCGGGTAGTACAGCGCCGACTTCAACGAGACCTACTCCAACATCCGAATCTCAAAAAGAATATCAAGAAAGGCTGGATGATATTGAAAATTATATTATTAAGTCAAACAATCTTGGTGAAAATTGGGATTATACAAGTTATGAAAATAACTTTAGAGAATTTCTGTATTCTACAGATCAAGCTTTTGCAAAAGCAACAACTACGGAACAAAAAGAAAAGTTATTTGATGATATCTTAAATAAGGTTATTAGTAACGGAAATCAGGCACCGAATATTGATCATTCTGTAAATCCTTATGCTTTTCTTGTTCAATATGGTGATCAAATAGGCACTGATGCTAAATTTAAGGCAATCAATAAAATATTAAGTCAATCAAAACAAGAACCTTCCGAATTCAATAATAGAGATACGGTTATAGGGGTTATAAGTGATTTAGAAAATGCTGGCAAACCGGAACAAGCATTGGCTGTAATTGATAAATATAAAGAAAGTAACCATGGTAATGATTTCATTTCGATTGGCGAAGATCTTATGACTGATTTGTATATTTCTGCTGCAAAGAACGGAACTTTGAAATCGCTTAATGAAAGATTTGATATTAAAAAAGATTATCAAGATATTATGAGTGGTGATGGTGAAACTAAAGAATTGCAGAAATTATTTGATGGTATAGAAGAAAATATTGATGTTAAACTTAATTATTCTGGGCCTGAGCTAACTAAGCTTGAAACTAAATATCTGTCATCTACGCCGCATGAATCATTCAAGAATATTTTAGATTCTGGTTTAGATCCTTCAGAGAAGACTTATCTTTTAAAACAATTGTTATCAAAAAATCCTAATTTCTCTGAGGATGTATTTAGAGCAGGTATGCTCAAAGACAAATATTTCAGTTGGAAAGAACAAGAACAATATCTTGCTAAATTTATGGATACAATAGCTGCTTATACTGGTTAGAAACAAAAACAAAAGAAAAATTTATAAAGAGGCTGCTGAAAAGTGGTCTCTTTTTTATTAATTTATTGTAAAACTTATTTTGATAAGTTATTATTAGTATATGCCTAAGTTTTCGATTATTATTCCCGCATACAATGTTGAGCAATACATCATTACTTCATTAGAGAGTGTTTATGCACAGACTTTCAAAGATTTTGAAGTTATTTGTGTTGATGATGGCAGTACGGACAGGACTGTTGAATTTATAAAAAAAGCTGATTACCCTAATTTAAGGCTGATTTGTAACGATAAGCATTTAGGTCCCGGAGAATCAAGAAATATTGCACTTTCTCGAGCTGACGGAAAGTATATTGTATGTGTTGATGCAGATGATGTTGCAGGAAAAACTCTTTTACAAAGTGCGTATGACATTTTGGAATTTTCTAATGTTTCGGCAGTTTGGACAAAATTCAATATTTTTTGGGAAGAAGAAGGAAAAATCACGTCCATGTATACTTTTCCTATTCTGAAAAATCAACCGGAAGGATTTTTAAAACTTGGCAATGACAATATTTCAGATTTTCCTGCATATTCCTGGAATAAAATATTCAGAAGAGAGCTTATAAATAATGAAATCTTTTGGAGTCACGATTTATTATTTGAGGATGTAGAATTTTATTACAGATATTATACGCAAAACCCTAATATTTATATAATAGATAAGCCGCTTTATTTATACAGACGAAGACAAAAATCTATTATTTCCAATGTCGTTAACGACAAATGTTCATACAGAGATTTATTCTATGTGACAGAAAACATTTATCATTATTTAGTCAAGCAAAATTTATTTGAACAATATAAAAAAGCATTATTAAGATTATTGATGAATAGTATACATGAATTTGACAATTTGGATTATTTAAAAAAGGATTTAGCAAAAACGGTTAATCAAACTTTGTCAAATATTAATTTCCCGATGTATTATGAAGATTTGAAAAAAGATAAGGATTTATATATTAGTTTAAACTAAATTGTATAAAATCGATGTTATATTCAACGAAAGCTAAGTAAATTTTATACTGAGGTAGCCGAAGTATCTCAAAGAAAAACAGATTCTTCGGTCATTTCACTCTCTCAGAATGACACTGACTGTCATACTGAGGCTTTGCCGAAGTATCTTAAGTGCAAGAATTATTATACAGAGTGCAAAATCCGCTGGGTTCAGAATGACACTATCCGTCATTCTGAGGGAACAAAGTGACCGAAGAATCTATTCCAACTGAGTGAAAATAAACTGTCATACTGAGGCTTTAGCCGAAGTATCTCTTAAATTTTTAAGTTTATGCAAAAAGATTCTTCGTTCTATGCACTCAGAATGACAAAATATTATTTTATTCTTCACCCAAAAAATGTTAATAGGGTCAGAATGACAGTAATTTAGCAGTTTTTAAATAAAGTTCTGTACAAAAAGAAACTATACTGTTTAATACTAAATCTTTAGAGCAGTTGTTAATCTTCTTTTTCAAAAGGAAGAATTATTATCATTTTATTTCCTTTTGTTTCTTTTGTTATTTTTTCAGTATCAATTTTGTTTGGAAACATTACATTCTGATAGAATGAAGATTCTTTAATTTCTCCGTCTTTATTTTTTTTCATTTCGCCGCTGATTGTTATTCCGTTTTCTAATGTTTCAATCTTTATATTTTCCGGATTATTGTCAAAATTTTTCAAATTAACTGTTATTATGTATTTATCATTTTTGTCTTCTATTTGAACAGGAAGCGGGGAGGATTTTTCTATAAATTTTGCTTCGGAATCAAGCATTTTTTGTGCTTCTTTAAAAGTAACAAAGAAAGGCTTTAATCCGAGCTTATTCATATTCATGTCTACGACTGTATAAACTGCGGCAAAAGTTCCTAAAAAAGCTACAATTAAGATTAAAATATATTTCAAAAGTTTTGAGTTATTATTTTCACTATCTTTTATATCTTCTTTTGTATTTTCTTTTATTTCCTGTTGAGACTCATTGTTAATTTGATTTTCGTTATTTCTTTCTTCGCTCATAATTATCTCCTTTTTTATTATAATTAAATGTTTGACCGAAAAATAAATCAGTCATTAAGGCAAACATATTATACAACAATTAAGATTGTATCTGTAAATTTAATTATTCAACAATTTAAAAAAGTACCGGCGAAATATAAATTAAGCCGGCACTTTTCCTTGAAAACAAACCGTTTGCTTGAAAAATTAATGACCCGTAAGAATACGATGTTTCAAGATTCGGTTATGCGGTCATACAACATTTTAAGTATTCAATGGTTTTGACCTTGTTTTCAAACAGGAATTTGAGAAAATTGACATAATTAACATCGAACGAGGAAATTGTCATATTTATCTCAAAGCCGTCAGAGCAAAATGGTTCATAGTCATATACCACATAACTGTTGTATTTGCTCTTCCACTCTTTTTTGTCTATACGGCAATTGTTCTCGAGTGAAGTCTTCTCAAGCCAATCCAGCAGTTCTCTGTTTATGTTTTTAAATTCGGTGGCATATCTTTCGTTCATATCCTTTTTATATTGAACGACCATTTTGTATCCCCCCCTTTCTCTGACATTTTGAGTGTAAAGGTTTTAAAGACGTAAAAAAATAGACTTTAGTATAATTTTTCATGCTCCAATAGGATTGTTTTATTTGTTGTAAATATTCTTTTATTTTTGAATCTTTTTTTGATACTTTAAAATGGATAAAACCCTCGCTATATAAGAGATTGTGCTATGATATAAAGATTATATTAAAAATACGGAAATTTAATTTATTCGGTTTATAATCTAAACATAAAGAATTTTGAAAGGCTTAATTAATTATGAATAATTCAGTTGCAGATATTTTGACAAGACTTGAAAATGCAGATAATAAAAGTAAAAGCATACTTGAAAACGAACTTGTTGAGTTCGGTACAAAGGCAGTTCCGGAGCTTGTAAAAAACCTTAGCGTTGTTAGAGGTACGGTTAGAGGAGTTGTTGCAATGACTCTTATCAGAATAGGTGAACCTTCTATAGAATGTCTTAAAAAGGCTGCTGCTGATAATAAAGACCTTCAATGGATTGCTGATTATTTGATTACAGAAATTAATCTTGCTGCATAGGAAGGCATTAAAACAAATATAAAAACGGGCATGTTTGTGTCCGTTTTTTTTGTATAAAAATATGCTTTTTGTTTAATATTTTGCGATGACATAATTTTAGTTTTTATGTAAACTTATTATTATAAAATAAGTAAAATAATTATTGCCGAAATTTTTCGGTAGGCGGGAAGTATATGAAAATAAGAAAATCAATTGTAGCAGGTCATTTCTATTCTTCTTCAAAAGAAGAACTTGTAAAAAAAATAGAGGCATTTACCGAAAATTTTAAAAAAGAGGCAAATTATGATTCAAGGGCTGTTATAGTACCTCATGCTGGGCATGAATATTCCGGAGCTCTTGCTGCTAAAGGTTATCAATATTTAAAAAAAGATTTGGAAACTTTGATAATTTTTTCTCCTGCACACAGATATGCCGTTAAATCGTTTGCACTGCCGACGGACGACGCCTGGGAAGTTCCGAATGGCACTGTTTTAATTGATAAAGAAACAATTGAAAAAATAAAAAATATTGGCGGAGAATATTGTGATGAGGCTTTTATAAATGAACATTCCATTGAAGTTCAATTGCCTTTTATTAAACATTATTTTCCAACAGCAAAGATTGTGCCGATACTTGTAGGTGGGGCTGATTATAAAACTTTAAGCAATATCATTTCAGAGTTTTGGAAAGATGAAAAAATCGGATTTGTAATTTCTTCTGATCTCAGCCATTTTAGAAATAAAAAAGAGGCAATGCGTATAGATAATGTTACAGCCGATATGATTGAAAAATCAG
>JBJEGL010000277.1:0-5951 GCA_051875035.1 Candidatus Gastranaerophilaceae bacterium
TTGAAGCACAAATACAAAATGTTTTAAATACTGACGGACTTGTACTATGCGAAGTAATGTTGTCCCCCGATTATATTTTTGCACCAAAACTTTCTGCAAAAAAATTAGATGACGGAACAATGGTTTCTCCAAGTTTAGAAGACTTATATCCTTTCCTCGACAGAAAAGAATATGAAGACAATATGTTGAAATAAGGAAGCTGAGAAATGCAAAGCAAAATAGGTGAATATATAAAAAATTTTTCTATTTTTTTTAATGATAAAAGAATTATGGGGGTTTTTTTATTCTCTGTTTTGCTTTGTTTTTTGGTCTTATTTTATCTGTCTTTTCCTATTTTATTAAAACCGGCAAATATGGAAATATATTGTTTTAATCAATATATTTTGAGTTTTGTCAATCCTTATAAATATATTACTTTTATACAATACGGTTTTTCTCTTTGCTTCATAGGAATTTACGCATTAATCTGTTTTTTCCTTTTCAAGGAAGAAAAATTTCTTTATAAAATAAAGTTAAATAAAAAGATTGTACCTTTACTTTCTATATATACAATAATTTTATTATTTATAAAAACTTCCGATATATACTCTCTTGCCATATTGTTTTCTATTTTTATTCTGCTTGTCGTTTTATGTCTTTGTTCTTTGCCTAAAAAAAGAATAAATTATGCTAAGTTAAAACAAACTGCCTATTTTATTGTGTTAATTTCCGTGTTTGTGCAATTATTTTTAGTTTTTTATCCTTATGTATTTGAAAAGACTAAAATAATGAACGAATTTTTTGATATACCTGAAATTTCCCTAATTAAAACGGAAAAAGGTATTTTAGAAATTGATAATAATGACTATTATAGTCAAAATCATATAATTGGTTTTCAAAATAAATATGACATCAGAAACCCGCAGGCAAAAACTAATATAAAATCTATTCCGTTTAAATATACAAAAGATTTAGAAAGTTTTTTACATAAACAAAACTATTATGTAAATATATACAACCTGCCAAATAAAGAAAATACAAACAATATTAATTATTTTTACTATCTTGACGGAAGATTACATTTAATCGGGAAAATAACTAAAGAACAGCAAGATGAATTAACAGAAATTGCATCTTCACAAGAAGAAATTAAAAACCTTAAAAAATTTAATGCCTATGGCTTAAACGACAAATACAGAGACTTTAATCAGGATAAAATTCTTAAAAACTTTATCAATTCTAATTCTCATGAATTTCATTGGCAAATATTAAACAGATATTATCTTCATCATCATAACCATTTATATGCACCAATAAATGAACTTATTCTCGGCAAAGATATAAATAAGATATTTTTTCAATATGGTAAATATAATGCACTTATTTTATCTAAAATCATAAATACATTTGGCGGATTTGATTTTACAAAATATATGAAAATTACATATTCTTTTTATTATATTTACGTTGCTTTATTTACGATTTTGGTTTTTAAGTTCTTTAAGCGTAAAGATTATATAATTAGCTGGGTATTACTTACAGTTGCAAGTTTTAATTTTATTACTGATGAATTTTTAAGAATTGCACCCGGCATAAATCCGATTAGACATTTTTTTGATATTTTTGTTTTTATGTTTTTATACTTATATTTTAAGAAAAGAAATAAAGCGTTATTAATATCTTCTTTTGCAGTAATATTTTTATCAATATTGAATGAGTCAATGACAGGTATATTTATGTTACTTGCTTTGATTGCTGCTTTATTTGTTAAAAACTTTATATTTGACAAAAAAAATTATTTTGAGATATCGATGCTTATATTTTCTCCTATCTTTGGATTAGCAGCAAAAAAACTCGGTGAAAGCGGAATAGATTATGCAACAGGGTATTTTCTATCGGGACTTCTCGGTTTCCCGACTCCAAAAACAGCAATATTAACTTGTCTTGTATTGATTTCTTTAGGCTATTTAGTTTTGCTAAAAGATTTATTAAACAAAGATAAAGATGAGAATAATTGTTTGTATTTTTATATTTCAGCATTCTTTTATGTTCAAGCATTGCTATTTTACTATATGTGGGGGTCAGACAGCACACATTTCATGGTCTATTTTCCTATTTTTGCTTTTGTCTTTTTGGCATATTTGTTTGATTCAAACCTTAAAACAAAATATCCCAAAATACATAGTTTAGTTATTACGTGTATATTAATTTTTTCCCTCATTTTTTATACAAAAAGTACCCAAGTCTATTTTTCAAGCATACAAAAATTTAATGATATTTTTAAAACTCACAAAATATATGAATGGAATTTACCAAATACGAATTTCATTTCAACAATGAACCCTAAATATTTTGAAGATTCCATAAAATTGATACAAAAATATTCTAAAGACACCGGAATTTATATGATTTCAAAATACGACAGTTTTTTACCGATAATTTCCGGAAAATACAGTAATATGCCATTTATTGAAGTTTCAAACTTCTTAACAAGTAAAAAAGAAATTGATTTAGATATCAATACCATAAAATCGGCAAGACCGGAATACTTATTTGTAGATAAAGATATTGACAGAGATTTTGCACAAGATATTGTATGGAATGAAGATGAATTTAATTATATTTTCTATGAATCAATGTGGAGATACCAGAGATTGTCATTATTAAAAGATATATTTAATGCAGTAAGAAATGAATATTCTCCCGTAGAAAGCACTTATCTTTTAACAGTTTGGGAGAAAAACAAATGATAGCTTTAATAAAAGAGCAATGCGAAAAATATCATATAGATTGGAAATTTATTAAGTTTTTGTTTGTAGGCGGGATTAATACAGCGTTTGGCTATGGAATTTTTGCTCTATTACTGTTTTTAAAATTTCATTATTCCGCCGCAGCGTTATTATCAACAGTTGCAGGAATTTTATTCAACTTTAAAACAACAGGAACTATAGTATTTAAAAACCACGATAACAGTCTTATTTTCCGTTTTTTTGCAGCTTACGGAATTATATACGGATTAAATATACTGGGATTAAAGCTTTTTGATATAATAGAATTTAATCTGTACGGAGCAGGATTTATTTTACTACTTCCCATGGCAATAGTATCTTTTATACTAATGAAAAAGTTTGTATTTATAAATAGAAAAACAGAACATAAAGAAGGTTAACTATGAAAAAAATAAGTATAGTATCAAGTTGTTATAACGAGTCGGAAAACGTTGATATTCTTTATGAACGTGTCAAAGCTCAAATGGATAAATATGAAGGTAAATATGATTGGGAGCAAATTCTTGTTGATAATGGTTCTAAAGATAATACGGCAGAAAAATTAAAAGCACTTGCTGCAAAAGATAATCATGTTAAAGTTATTATCAATGCAAGAAATTTTGGACATATTCGTTCTCCTTATTGGGCAATCATTAACGGAAGCGGAGATGCTGTTATTTACATGGCGTCAGATTTGCAAGATCCTCCGGAGCTTATTCCTGATTTTATTGAGAAATGGGAAAATGGCTATAAAATGGCATTAGGTCAAAAAACATCTTCAAAAGAATCTAAATCAATGTACTTTATCAGAAAAATATTTTATTCATTAATGAAGCATATTGTTGATGATGACACGGAACAAATTAAACAATGTACGGGATTTGGTCTTTATGATAAACAAATTGTCGATATTTTGCGTTCAATAGATGACCCATATCCGTATTTGAGAGGATTAATATGCGACATCGGTTTTGAAAAAGCATTAATTTCTTTCGTACAACCCAAACGGGAACGAGGCATTACACACAATAATTTTTATACTTTATATGACAATGCAATGATTGGAATTGTCAAACACTCAAAAGTTCCTCTTAGAATGGCTGCTTTTATAGGTTTTATTTTATCCGGTTTAAGCATGTTAATTGCATTGTTTTATTTCTTATATAAATTATTTTATTGGGATACATTTAATGTTGGTCAAGCACCTCTTGTAATCGGATTATTTTTCTTTGCTTCCGTTCAACTGTTCTTTATAGGAATTGTCGGAGAATATGTCGGAGCTATTTATACAAGAGTAAATAAAAAACCAATCGTTGTAGAAAAAGAAAGAATAAATTTTTAAAAAAAAAGAGCCTTATAAAAGGCTCTTTTTATAAATGTATTTTTGCGTACTTAACTAAGCATCTTCTCTTTGAATACCTTTGTATGAGTCAACATCATATACTTCAAATACATCAAAGTATTGGAAAGTTTCATCGACTGTCAAATCCGCATCCATAGCTGTATTCCAAGGATTTGTTGCTCTGATATTTAAGTCACCTTCTTCATTTCTGACTGCTTCAAGTGTATATGCATGGAAAGAATAAACACCCTTGTCTTTAGCAACAGGATTTTCTGTTCTTGTTCCATCAGGATATGTTCCACCGCATAACATATACTTACCGGACGGTTCTTTTGCCAAAAGGTCAAGGATTTCTGTTCTGTTTCTTTCTGTATTCAAAATTTTACCTTCAATTCCGAGCACTTCCATTACCTGATGCTGATATCCGCCTAATGAACCTCTGTAATATTCCTTTTGAGTTGTAAATTCTTTTTTATTATCGGGAGCATCTTTCAATTTTGCGAATTGTAAACCGTATCTGTCTTCTTTATAAACAATTCTGTCGCCCAAGTCGTCTCGTACAACAACCGTTTTATTTTTCGGGTCTTTCATAGATTCTTCAAAATCAGCAAGTCTTTGACGCATTCCAAGCCAATCTTTTTTCAAAATTGCCTTTTCTCTCGGGTCATTTTCAGCTTGATATTGAGCTTTCTTATCTTCTATTTTTTGTCCCATAATTGTTCTGAAATCATTTTCTGCCTTAACTTGAAGTTCAAGACCGAAAGCATCTTCTAAAAGACGCATGCCTTGAGCACCTCTCAAAACCATTTTAGGATTTGTAGAGTCTTGAAGTTTTCCGTCTTTTGCCACATAATCAGCTTTTCCGTTGGGATATTTTACATGTATATCATTTCCGTCTTGTTCAATTGCATCATACAGAGCAATTCTTGTCTTAGGATTTTCCATTACGGAATTTAACGTAGCAACGCAGTAACAATCACCTATCGCATATTGAGCCGAAGCAAATCTTTGTGCAGGCGGAAACATTTTAATAAACGTTTCTTTATCCATTTTTAATTGGTGAGCTTTATCTTCATCATCTTTTACAAAAACTCTATCTTCCCCTTCAACCTTGAATACGTCACCTATTTTTGCATTTTTGGTACCTTCTTCTTTTGAAGCAACATTCGGAACGTAAACATCATTTACATTTTTGCCGTCAGCGTAACTTTCATACATCATAACGATATCTTCTTCCATTTGGTCACACATTTTACCGGTTTTCCAATAGTGAGATAGTGTTTGTGGAGTTAATTTATTGTCTGCAATCAATGCTAACTGCATTTCTACATTACTTGTTTCAACAGAACCTTTTTCCATGACATTGATAAGGTTTTCTCTGTCTTCACCTTTTACATATGGAGAAACAGGGTGATTGTTTAAAAACGCTCTTGCTCCATAAGGGTCTTTATCAGCTTTCGTTTTTATACCTGCGTTTGCTCTCAAAAGTGCAGCGGAAGGAGATGCTAATACTTCCGAATTTTGAATCATCTTTGGTGCTTCCGGTCTTTTAATCGGATTTTGCATTGCTTGAAAATTTGCGGCAGGTGTCACTGCATTAATTGCTGAAATAATCATAAAACTTAAAACTTCTTTCTTATTAATTGTATTTCT
Source organism: Candidatus Gastranaerophilaceae bacterium (assembly GCA_051875035.1). Taxonomy (GTDB): domain Bacteria; phylum Cyanobacteriota; class Vampirovibrionia; order Gastranaerophilales; family Gastranaerophilaceae; genus RUG841. The sequence continues at coordinate 5,743 of JBJEGL010000277.1, forward strand.
TACACTTACATGTCTATTAAAAAACAAACAAAAATTTTTTTGCTACTTTAACTAAAAATTTTTTATGGATTCTTTACATTTAATTTTTATGTAATATTATAAAATTACTCACCAATCCTCTGTGCAGGTTCGGGCGGGTAAATAGGGGATTACGGCATGTTCGCGGTTATCTTTTTAAGATATATCTCCGAAGCTTGTCGGACAAAATC
>JBJEGL010000278.1:0-1574 GCA_051875035.1 Candidatus Gastranaerophilaceae bacterium
AGAAAAGAAGGGGTGATATTGATTGAATCAGCATTTTATTAAAAAAATATTTATAACCAATCACATTGTCCGTCTTTACAAAATGCATTTTCCAATGCAGGGATAATACTTTTATGGGTCATATCAAATGTAATTGGAGTAATTGATATTTTATTCCAACGAACAGCATTAATATCTGTTTTATCATTTTTAGCTTCTTTAATAAGCTCGCCTGCCATCCAATAATATTCTTTTCCTCGAGGGTCTATACGTTTTTCATATTCATCGGTAAACATTCTTGTTCCCAAAGAAGTAATCGCAATACCGTTAATATCTTCTTCTTTAACGCCGGGGACATTTATATTGAGAATAGTTCTTTTTGGGAAATTAATTTGTTTAATTTTGGGAAGAAACTTAGCAACAAAATTAGCCGTATAGTCAAATGAATGTTCGGTATAATCCATACTGCAAAGAGAAACGGCAAGACTCGGATAACCCATAACAGCTCCTTCTAAAGCACAACTTACGGTTCCTGAATATAAAATGTCTGCCCCTAAATTCGGTCCGTGATTAATACCTGTTATAACTATATCGGGTTTTTCTTCCTGAGATAAAATTGCATTAATACCTATTTTTACACAATCACTCGGAGTACCGCTTGTAGCCCAGCATCTTATTGCTCCGTAACGTTTTTCCACCTCATGAACTCTCAAAGGAGTATGTAAAGTTAAAGAATGACCTGCGGCACTTCGTTCTTGATCCGGTGCAATAATGTATACTTCGTGTTCTCGTGATAATGCCTGTGATAATGCAGCAATGCCTCTTGCATGAATTCCGTCGTCATTTGAAATTAAAATTTTCATATTTTGCTCCTTTGATAAGTATACATTACGATTATACTCTTTTATAATAAAGTATTTATGGTTCAAATTATTGATATTTACTCTAAAATTTTATGCAAAATTTCTTTGTTTATATCATCAAAAATTTTAACTTCACCAACTCCCGTCGGTAAGATAAAACGAACTTTTCCTGCTTGAACTTTTTTATCGAATTTCATGGCTTCCATAATCATTTCCGGTGAATAATACGGATGTTCCGGTAAATTAAATTCAAAAAGATTAATTAACTCGGAAGCCTTTTCATAGTATTCATTCTCAATTAAGCCAAGAGCATAACTTAAATCAAAACAAACTTGTAAACCTACGGCAACAGCTTCTCCGTGTGTAAAAATATTATAATTTGAACATTTTTCAAGTGCATGACCATAAGTATGACCCAAGTTTAATATTGCTCTGAGACCATTTTCTTTTTCATCTTGATGGACGACTGCAGCTTTTAATTTACAGCATATTTCAACCATTTTATCAATATATGAAGAATTAAGTTTCTTAATTTCCGAAATTCCGTCACTTAAAAAATTCAGAAAATCAAAATTCTCACCGCAGCTTTTTTCTATAAAGGCATATTTGACAACTTCTGCAAATCCCGTTTTTAATTGTCGTTCATCCAGTGTTGCTAACGTATTTGTATCTGCAATTACAAGTTTAGGTTGATAAAAAGCGCCGACAAGATTTTTTCCCGCTTCAATGTCA
>JBJEGL010000279.1:0-5818 GCA_051875035.1 Candidatus Gastranaerophilaceae bacterium
GTTGATTTTTACTAATTTGGTAATTCATTGTAATTTAAATAAAATATTAACATTAAGCGGAAAAATAAAAGATTTACAAAATCCGATATTGGAAAATATAAAATTTAACGTACCAAAATCAATGACATTTTCTATCGCACAGATACAAAATTCAGAAGTCACAATCAAAACCGATTTACTAATTAACGGAAACATAAAAAAACCTAATATCAAAGGAAATTTAGATATAACAAACATAAGCATTCCTGAATATAATTTACAAAGTAAAACAAATGAATTTATTTTTGAAGATAAAAATATAAAAATAACAATACCAAAACTTGAGATAGGAAAATCACAATTTAACATTTCAGCAAATATAATGCCATCATCACAAGAGGAATATACAATAAAGAATTTAATACTACAATCAGAATATATAGATTTAGACGAAATTAATGAATCTTTCTCAAAAATGCATAGCAGTCCTGTATATCCCGGAATATCTTTACCAATAAATGTACCATCAGGAAAAGCCGCAATAAAGGTATTCAGAACCGGAGATTTACAGGCTGAAAATATAAATTGTGATATTTCAATAGCAAACAATGTTCTAAAAATGACAAATATAACAGGAACGGCATATAGGGGCACTATTACCGGAAAATCGGAATACAACTTTCTTCATACCTCAACATTAAGTGAAATAAACGGAAAAAAAGCAGACTTTAGATTATTAATACAAGCCTTAACGGGAAAAGAGGATGAAACAACAGGATTAGTAGATTATAAAGTTAAAATTAACTCTATAGGAACTAAAAGAATCCAACAACAAAAAACAGCAAAAGGATATGTTGAATTTACGGCAACAAAAGGAACAATGGGACCATTGTGTCAATTTGAACATTTTTTATATGCTCAAAACTTAATCAGCCAAAGTATAATGAAATTAACAACAATGATGGTAATAAAAGCTGTTCGCCCTCAAAATACAGGTCTTTACACAACAGCCACCGGTAATATTGAAATTAACAGAGGCAATGCATATTTAAAACCTATTACTGTGGAAGGACCAAATATGAGTCTTTATATGACAGGAAAAATTAATATATTAAACGATATTGCCGATTTAAAAATATACGGAAGAATTTCGCAACAGATAGAAAAAGTTTTAGGCGATTTATCAAATCCAATACCCAAAACAATAATGAGCAGCTCGTCCGAAACATCAATAGGTAATTTATTTTATGAAGAATATAATACGACAGTATCAAAAGCAATTACAGATGCAATACCGATGCTGAACCCACAAACAGGATTATCTTCAAGACTATTTACAGTGGATATACAAGGAGCTCCTGATAGCGTAAAAGCGGTTAAAAGTTTTAAATGGATAGTAGGAACAACAAAAGCACCTGTAATCAATAAGGTTCAGCAAGTTGCACCTCAAGAAGAATCAAAAGAAATAAAAACAAATACTACATCACAGCAAAAATCCGAAATTATACAAAATCAACAGGAACCAGAATCTAAACCCCAAAAAGAACAAACAAACTTGCCTGATTTTATGGAAAGCTTACCCGATAACTTTAATTAAATTCAGTTTTTCAGAAAAATATTTAATATGTTCAACAGAGATTTTTTCTCCGGGAAGAATAACAGGAATTCCCGGGGGATATTCAACAACAGATTCCGCACAAACTTTTCCTAAAGACTGTTCAATAGAAATGCGAGTATTTTTTGCAAAAAAAGCATCTCTCGGAAGCATCTTGATATCAGAGAGCAATAAAGGCGGTAACGGTAATTTTTTAGGATAGGAATACTTCGTTGTTAATATTGATGTCAGTGCTTTTTCGAGCATTTTTAATTTATGTTTTGAAGTCCCGATGCCCGTTAAAAGAAGACTTGCAGAATTATTTGCAAGCTCATCTTCTATATGAAACTCATCAAATAAAATTTCTGAAAGGTCAAACCCCGATAAGCCATTAATCTTTATAAAAAGTTTAGTAATATCATTGTTGTCGTAAAACGTAATATCATCACAATTTTGAAAAACATATTTTAACGAGGAAATATTATCAATTAATTTTTGAATTTTAATTTTTCCGCAATCAGAACATAAATAATTAATAACAGCCTCAATTACAGCCAACATAGGATAAGACGGCGAAGACGTATTAATTAAATTTAAAGCATTTTGAATTTCATCACGAGAAATTGATCCGTTAGAAATTAAAATAGCACAAGGATTTGGAGCACCACATGTTTTATGGAGAGATTGAACGGCAATATCTGCACCGAGTTTAACCGCATTACATCCAAAATATTCGGGTGCAAAAGACTTTAAAGCACCATGAGCTTCATCCACAATGAGATATACATTATATTTTTTGCAAACAGCTGCAATAGCCGCAATATTGGAACAAACACCCTCATAGGTAGGAGATGTAATAATAACAGCTTTAATATCTGTATTTTTTGACAAAATTTCATCAACCTGAAATTCTGAAACAGCATTAAAAATTGACCATTCATAATCGAAATTCGGTAAAAACCATACAGGATCTGCTCCTGTTAAAATTAAGCCGTTAATTACGGATTTATGACAATTTCTTGCAATTAAAACTTTTTCACCGGGAGATAATACTGTACACATAGCAGCAATAATTCCGGAAGAAGAACCGTTAATCAAATAAAATAAATCAGAAACGCCGATTAAATCAGCAGATTTTTTCAACGAATCTAAAATATCCTCTTTCGGATCTGCAAGATTATCTAAATCATTAATTTCCGATAAATCATATTTGAAAGATTTTCTGCCGATAAAATCGGAAACATTAGGTATTACAAATGACGTCCTGTCATGAGATGGCGTTGTAAACAAAATTCTTGAAGATTTTGCAATTTTTTTTATTTTTTTCCCTAACATAGCAGATTTATTGTAAAATAAAAACAAGAAGAAACCAACAGAGGACAAAATTTTGGAACTTTTTAAAAATAGAATTGAAGAACTAAAAAAAGAAATTGAAGAACATAATAAAGCATATTATGAAAATGATAATCCAATAATCAGTGATTTTGAATATGACGAGCTTTTTCGGGAATTAAAAAAACTTGAAGAAATGTATCCCGAATATGCAACACCTGACAGTCCTACCCAAAAAGTCGGAGCAAATGTATCGAATAAATTCAAGGAAGTTAAGCATAAATACAGATTATACAGTCTTGATAACTCAAACAATTTTGAAGATTTAAAACACTGGTACACAAGAATACAAAAAGAATATCCTCATGAGACAATACAAGCTGTCTCAGAACTTAAAATCGACGGTCTTGCCTGTGCTTTGTCATACAAAAACGGATTTTTAACAATCGGGGCAACACGGGGCGACGGCATCACGGGCGAAGTAATTACTGAAAATATAAAACAAATAAAAAATATCCCTCAAAATCTAAAGAACCCTATAAATATAGAGGTCCGAGGAGAAGTATACATGCCTGTTTCATCTTTTGAAAAACTGAATGAAACACAAAGAAAAAAAGGAGGAAAAGAATTTGCAAATCCAAGAAATGCCGCAGCAGGTTCTTTAAGGCAGGATAACGCCGAAATAACAGGGCAAAGAGATTTATGTTTTTTTGCATATGCAGCAGTATTTCCTGACGGGAATTCTCCAAAGACACATTTTGAAATATTACAGCTTCTTAAAGATGAAGGTTTCACTATCAACGAAAATTCAAAAATACACAGTAGTGTGAAAAGCATAGAGGAATATTGTAAAGAATGGGAAACAAAAAGACAAAAATTGGATTACGCAACTGACGGTATTGTCGTAAAATTAAATGATATCAATAAACAAAATGAACTCGGATATACGGCGAGAGCTCCAAAATGGGCAACTGCATTTAAATTTCCGCCGGAAGAAACAGAAACCGAATTATTAGATATAGAATTGAGCGTTGGCAAAACAGGGGCATTAACGCCCGTTGCTGTTTTAACACCGGTTAAACTTGCGGGAACAATAGTAAAAAGAGCAAGTTTACACAATTTTGACGAAATAGAAAGACTTCAAATAAACATCGGAGATAAAGTTATAATAAAAAAAGCAGCAGAAATTATTCCCAAAGTAATCAGAAAAGCAGATTCAGAAAATAATAGAGGAACATATCTACAACCCAAATTATGCCCTTGCTGCGGTACGGAATTAATAAAGCCGGAAGGTGAAGTCGTTATGTACTGCCCAAACACAAAAGGCTGCCCTGCACAAATAAAAGGACGAATAGAGTTTTGGTGTTCCAAAGAAGGAATGGATATAGACGGAATGGGTGAGTCAATAGTTGATGACGCCGTTGATAAGCAAATTATAAAAGATATTTCAGATATTTATACACTTGATGAAACTAAATTAATGCAGCTTGATTTAATAAAAGAAAAATCAGCTCAAAACCTGCTTAAATCAATAGAAAGCAGTAAAAATCGTTCTTTAAAAAGATTTTTAACATCATTGTCTATAAAACATGTTGGCAAAGAAACCTCAGAACTAATAGCAAACGAATTTTTGACCCTTGAAAAAGTTATGAAAGCTTCGCAAGAAGAACTCACCGCAATAGATGGCATAGGAGAAAAAGTTGCAAAGAGTGTCTCGGAATTTTTCAAAAATGAAGAAAATATTTCATTAATAAAAAGATTACAAGAACTTGGCGTCACACCAAAAAGTGCGGAAAATGAAAAAATCTCCGATAAATTCAAAAATCTGACGTTTGTAATTACCGGAACACTTTCTAAACCGAGAAACGATTTTGAAGCAATAATAAAAGCACAGGGAGGCAAAATTTCTTCATCAGTAAGTAAAAAAACTACATACGTATTGTGCGGAGAAAATCCGGGGTCAAAATTTGACAAAGCTCTTTCTTTAGGTGTTATAATATTGAATGAAAATGAATTTACGGAAATGGTTAAAAACAATGAATAAACACGGACGCATAATTGAAATAAGAGGTTTTAAAGGAATTCTTACAGCTATCTTTATTTTTTGTTGTATAATAACGGGTTTTACCGTTTTTCCGGGATTTATAGCAATGAATATATGGAATTTTATAGCCCCATACATTAACAATATGCCTCAAATGAATTTATTACATGGTGTAATGCTATGGGCAATATGTTTCTTAATTTGGTTTGCATTTAAAGGAAAAATGCCGTCGTTACACTTTGGCTGTGCTCCTGCAATGAATGACGAAGAAATCAGAGAATTTGTCGAACAAATAAAAAAAGAGCAACAAAAAGAAGACCACGATAATACTCAAAATTCGGAGGAACAATAATGAAAAAAATAGCAGCATTAATTCTTACTGCGTTTTTATTTTCACAAAATGCAATTTACTCGGCGGCAGTGGAAAAAATAGATGAACAAAGAGGTTATATATCATCACATGCAGAAAAAACAAAAGATGTATATCCCAATATAGCTGAAGTTACATTTACAAAAGAAACTACAGCAAAAACAATAGATGCAGCATCAACAGAAAACAAAACCATTATTGCAAATATAAATAAAGCTCTTGAAAGCTATAAAAAAGCAAATGCAAATACAACAGAAATAAGAACAGGAGCTTACACCGCTCACCCAAATTATACTTATACAAAAGGAAATAAAAAGCAATTAACCGGTTACACAGTAACAAACTCTATAACCGTAAGAACAAAGTCAACAGAGCTTCTTGGAAAAATGATTGATTCTGCAATCAAAGCAGGAGCAGACAGAGTAGGCTCTCTTTCATTTTCTTATGAAAATGACGGAACAATCTGCAGAAGCTTAATTTCTGAAGCAGCACTGGAAGC